>SFGV01000061.1 GCA_004557545.1 Succinatimonas hippei | reverse complement strand
AGCATCATGGCAGTCACCTCATAGGTCTTGTCCTGATAGTACGTGGTCCTTTTGGGACCCATGGCCTCGAGCATGTCTATCGCCTCGTCGGGCAATCGCCCCACCTCGGCCGTGCCTGGAGCCAGGTCAACCGTCACGTCCGCCCCGCTGTTGTTGATGAAGTCGTAGACTCGCATGAGAGTCGGCCTCTGGAGCCTGACTCTGCGGTCGGTCCAGGGAATTGACAGGTGGCTGCCGTCCATCGCCCGCCTCATCAGATACTCCGTCGCCGCGTAGACGAGCAGGGCCATGGACATAAACCACATCAGGGCGCAGATGCGGTTTGGCAGCTGCGTGATGTGATAAGCCGCTTTGACGCCGCGCTTGCCGACACCCGCGCCAGACTGTGTCCTGCGAACAGCGATGGCATAAAGAGCGTAGCCGCGTCATCACCGGTGAGGAATGGTGCAAAGCATAACGCCTCGAACTCTGACCAATATACCGGCGGGGATGACGAGAAGCGGATCGGCTGATCCTGAACATGGTGATGATCTGCTTTATGTATGGTTGCAGCCTCTGCATGACTATCAGGAGAATTTCCTAAGCCGGCTTGGGGTTGAGCATAAGATCCAGGATCATGATTTCTTAAGCGATGATGAGATCAGGGCGTTCATTAAACGCTTTGACCATATTCTGGTGCATCTTGATATCGATGTGCTGGATCCAAAGCTTTTCCACTCAACGTATTTCGCCAACCCTGAGCTTAAGGGTGATGGAGCAGGTGGTGGAAAAATGACAATTGAAAAGCTCACTGAGATCCTGAAGCTTGTAACAGAGCAGTCTGATGTCGCCGGCTTTACCATCGCAGAGTACCTGCCATCTGACGAGCAGAGGTTCAGCAGAATGCTAAGCGGGATCAGGCTTTTTACAGACTGATAGAAAAGGATCTTCAAAATACGCTCAGGCGTGCGCATTAACAGCTCTGACAAAAGAGTGTCAGAGCAAAATGGCTTACTCTTTAATCTCCGCCTTACGCGAACCTCCAGCTCCGGCGCCTGTCACGCAGTGTATGGCGCGCTTTGAGTTATGTGCCAGTGCCATAAGTTTCGTGGCAGGTACGGTTTTTTACAGCCAAGCCGTTACATCCGGCGTACGTTTTAACAAAATTGGCCTGTTACGCTGATATGACAAGCTCTTGTCTTTTTATCTTTTGAGGATGATAAATCTTTATCAATAATGTGATCGCAATCTGATATTTATTTGTCATCTATTTCTATTCTTATGACAAACATCTGTCATATCCGCTTTCAGAGGTTATATGCGAAATACGATGTCTGTCATTTCAAAGGGGCTTGACGCTCTGGTAGTCGCGATGCTCACGGCGATGTCGGTACTGGTGATCGCCAACGTGGCTCTGCGTTTTCTCTTCAACTCAAGCATTGTGGTCTCAGAGGAGATCTCACGCTTCATTTTTGTGTGGGTGGTGTACACAGGATCGAGCATCGCCATGCGCGATGATGACCACATCTATGTGGACTTCATAAGAAAGAAGACGCCAAAGGCGTTTCAGAAATTTCTCATCATCGTATGCAACCTCTCCATGCTCGTCTGCTGCCTGATCTTTTTAAAGGGAAGTATCGAGCTTACACAGATCAATATGAGTGACCGCTCACCGGTAGCCGCGGTGCCCATGGGCTATGTCTACGCCTCAGGCATAGTTGGTAGCGCCGGGATGGCTCTGGTCATCGTCATCAGGATCATTAAGTATTTAACCCGCGGTATGGATACCGCGCTTTGTGGCAAAGAGGAGAGATAAGCAATGACAGTCGCGATTTTTCTGGTGATTCTGCTGACCTCGGTTGTCATAGGCATCCCCATCGCCTTCTCGCTTTTGATGTGCGGTCTTGGACTTATGTGGTTTCTTGACATGTTCGACCCGCAGATTGTCGCGCAGTCGCTCATAAACGGCGCTGACAACTTCACGCTGCTCGCGATCCCGTTCTTCGTGTTCGCAGGCGACGTGATGAACGTAGGCGGCATGGCCAGGAGGCTTGTCGATCTCCCGATGAAACTCGTGGGTCACAAGGCAGGCGGCCTGGGCTATGTGGTGATCATCGCCGCGGTGATCATGGCCTCGCTCTCAGGCTCTCCCGCGGCCGACACCGCGGCGATTGCCGCCATCATGTTCCCGATGATGGCAAACTCCGGCTACTCAAAGGAAGGCTCGGTAGGTCTTATCGCCTCAGGCGGCATCATCGCCCCTATAATCCCTCCCTCAATTCCTTTCATCGTCATAGGCGTTACCGCCTCGGTATCCATTTCCCAGCTGTTTCTGGCCGGTATCGTTCCGGGCATACTCATGGGCGTGACGCTCTGCGTGGTCTGGAGCTTTAGGGCAAGAAAATTCGCCGCTGCCAAAAAGGCTACCGGCAGGGAGATCTGGCAGTCATTTAAGAGCAGCGTCTGGGCGCTGATGCTCCCCGTGATCATCATAGGAGGCTTCAAGACCGGCGTGTTCACGCCAACTGAGGCAGGCGCCATCGCCTCGGTCTACGCTCTCCTGGTCTCAATCTTTGTATACCGTGAGTTAAGCCTCAAGACCGTATACAGATGCCTTTTAAACACGGTCAAGACCACCGCGGTGATCATGCTGATGGTAGCGGCCGCCCAGGTCTCGGCCTGGCTTATGACGGTAGCGGATCTGCCTTTGATGGTAACTGAAATGCTAAAGCCCATGATAGGCCACCCGACGTTACTCATGGGACTTATCCTGGTGATCCTGCTCGTGATGGGCATGGTGCTGGATCTAATCCCGATTGTGCTCATCCTGGTGCCGGTGCTGATGCCTTTAATTCAGGCAGCCGGGATCAACGAGATCTATTTCTGCGTGATGTTCATAATCTGCTGCGCCATCGGGCTTATCACCCCGCCTGTTGGCAATGTCTTAAACGTGGTCTCAAGCGTCACTAAGGTTCCCTTTGAAAGATCCGCGATGGGCATCCTGCCGTACGCCGGAGCTCTCATAGTTCTCATGGTACTGATGCTGATCTTCCCGCAAATCATTACCGCGCCGCTTCATTTCATGACCGGCAAATAAATTCTCAACAACATAACGGAGATAAAACATGAACAGGACTTTTAAACTCATAGCAGCCGCCATCGTCGTTACCGCCGCCGCGGCTACCACCGCTCAGGCCAAGACCGTGCTGCGCTTTGGCACTGACGTCTCAGCCCAGAATACCCAGGGGCAGGGCGCCACGTATTTTGCAGACGAGGTTAAAAAACGCTCAAATGGCGAACTTGAGGTCAAGGTGTACTTTGACAGCACTCTTGGCAACACCATGTCACTCATCTCAGGCACCCGCGGCGGCACCCTTGATATCAGCATGGTCGGAAGCTCCAATGTAAGCGGACTTGCCCCGCAACTTGCCGTGCTCGACATACCGTTTATCTTCAAGGACAAGGATCACGCCTACAGAGTGCTTGACGGGGACACCGGCAAAAAGCTCATGGGAACTCTTGAGGACAAGGGTTTGAAGGGCCTTGCCTTCTTTGAAAACGGCTTTCGCAATATCACCAACAGCAAGAAACCCATAGTTGAGCCTGATGATGTCAAGGGCTTGAAGATCCGCGTGCCCCAGAGCAGCATGCTGGTTGAAACCTTCAAGGCCCTGGGCGCCAACCCAGTTCCGATGGCCTTTGGCGAACTTTACACCGCGATGGAGACCGGCGCCATCGACGCGCAGGATCACCCTATCTCAACCCTGTACGCGGGCAAGTTCTATGAGATCCAGAAATACCTCTCGATGACCCGTCACGCCTACACCGCGGTTACCGTGATCATGAACAAGAAGCGCTTTGACAGGCTTCCTGAAAACTACCAGAAGGTCTTACTTGAGTGCGCCGCCGACGCCGCCAAATACCAGCGTGATCTCAACTCAAAGCAGGAGGATCAGATGGTAGCTGACATGCAGAAATCCGGCATTCAGGTAAACGACAATGTCGACACCAAAGCATTTGTCGAGAAGACTAAGGATGTAAGAAAGATCTTCACGGAAAAGAACGGGGATGAGTTCGTAAAGCTCATCGACGCCGAGCGTGACAAATAAGCGCGCATACCTGCTTTTGCCTTGCCCCCTTAACCATTTAAGTCTTTGACTACAGTGGCAAAGGAAACACGCAAGGCAGGACAAAACAACAACCGTTTAGTAAAAAAAACTAGAAAAACAGTCATAAAAAGGAGGACAGCGTCCTCCTTTTTAAGGAGATCTTATGTCCAAAAAAAGGATCCTCTCGGTGGTAAAGCTCAACCCTGAGGTTGAGGCTTATGTGAAGGAGCGCTATGAGCTGGTGACCCCGGATACCTTAGGAATGGATGGCGGCGGAATTGAGGTGATCCTCTCAAGCGGCAAGGGCAGGGTTCCCAAGGAGCTTATGGACCGCCTTCCAGATCTTAAGATGATCGACAATTTCGGGGTTGGCTATGACGGAGTGGATGTTAATGAGTGCAGGAAACGCGGAATTGGGATCTGCGTTACCGCCGGAGTGCTTACCGAGGATGTGGCGGATCTGGGGGTGGCGCTGGCGCTAGCGCTTTGCCGCAGGATCCCCTCATCTGACAGCTTTGTGCGTGACGGACGCTACGGGAAGGGGCAGAAAGCCACGACCGGTACGAAATTCTCGGGAAAACGGGCGGGAATAGCAGGTCTTGGAAGAATAGGACACGCTCTTGCCAGACGTCTTGAAGGTTTTTCAATGAGGGTCGCCTACACCGACCGCTACTGTACTGATGACAAATACCAGCGCTACCCTGACATTAAGACACTCGCTCAAAACTCGGACATCCTCTTTATCTGCGCCGCGGCTACGGTGCAGAACCACAGGATGGTCAACTCCGAGGTGTTGCGGGCTCTGGGACCATCGGGAATGCTCGTTAATATCGCGAGAGGCTCACTTGTAGATGAAAAGGCGCTTTGTGACGCCATTACAAATGGGGGCATCGCCGGAGCGGCTCTTGACGTATATGAGAATGAGCCTGAGGTTCCTCAGGCGCTTATAAAATCAGACAGAACTGTGTTAACCCCGCATATCGCGAGCAATACCAGAGAGACCAGAGCGCTTATGGCAAAGGTGGTGATAGAAAACCTCAGGACCTTTGAGGAGCGCGGTGAGCTTCCAAACAATGTCTTAAGTCGCTGAGATCTGTTATCTGTTAGTTTCAGGATTAAGAGAGATGTTATTAAAGATCAGGGCGCGCGGGTAAGCACTGATTTGGTTTTAGCGTCAACGCTGATTAATCACAGGCTTTTGTTGTAGCTTATCGTTTAATAACCCCTTAGGGGCTTTGAGATATATAAAGGCCTTAAATCGCTCCTCAGGCTAGAATAAAAAAGCATACAGATATTAAGGTGGATGTCATGTCAGAACAGCGCGAAACTCAGAAACTTTCAGCTCAGGCAACCGTATTGCCGCTTTTCTCGCTTAACTCAAAACGCTTTAGCGCCTCTGATATTGAGATAGCGAACTATATAGCCTCAAAGCCCTCTGAGGTCATGACACTTACCATCTCTGAGCTTGCCTCAAAAGCAGGCGTTTCCGAGGCCACAATCTCGCGCTTTTGCAGAAAGCTGGGATTGTCCGGAGTGCAGAGCCTGAAGCTGAAGCTCGCCGGACCCCAGGGCGGAACCGACGCCGCTATTGCCACGGGCAGGGTAAACTCTGGTGATGACTGCGAAAGCCTTATGAAAAAGGTTTTTGCTAATATCGTAATCGGACTCAGATCCACCGAAACCATATTAGATCCAAATGCGGTTGAGAAGGCCGCCCAGCTTATAGCCCGCACCAAAAGATTACTGGTCTTTGGCTTTGGCACCTCCGGCACCATCTGCCGGGATGTCGCCATCAGGTTCGTGCGCTTTGGCATGTCCACCGAGCTTTTAACCGACGCCCATCAGCAGGGCACGGTAGCCGCGGCGCTTGATAAAAACGCGGTGGTCTTTACGGTATCAAACTCAGGCAGCTCTGTGGATCTCATACGCTCGGTGAGCATAGCCAAAAAGCGCGGGGCTAAGGTCATACTGCTTACCGCTCACACCAAATCACCTTTATCAAAACTTGCTGACGTAGTACTCCTGGGAACCGGACCTGAGATGGCGCACTTTGGCGAGGCTACCAATGTAAGGCTGGTCTTCCTCGCGATCATAGACGTGCTCTACACCAGGCTTTCAATCCTGCTTGAGGAACAGTACAGGAGAAACCTGCAGGGTATGCGTGAGGCGATGGCGGATCTCAAGTACTAGGCTGCTTGCAAACTGAAAAAGTTCCAGCGATGGTGGTTGAGATGAGAGAAGATGTAACGCGTAAGCGTTACCTCCGGTTATTTTTTGTTACCTTTCAGAGATCTTTTGCTCAAGAGCGCTTTTGTTCTGCTCAAGATGCAGTGTCATCGCTTCAAAGGCTCGCTTTGGATCGTGAGCCTCTATCGCGTCAAGCACCATCTGATGAGTCTCAACCGCCTGAGCGGTTAAAGCGCGATCGGTAATTTTTATAAGATAGGGAATGCCAGAGGTGATCACCCGCATAAGCGGCGGCAGGATGGAGTTCTGTGTGCACCGGGCTATAGCCGAGTGGAATTTTATGTCGGATTGCTCATGATGGCGGTTCTCTTTAACATCCTCCGCTACCTCACTCTGAGCCTTACGGATCATTTGTACCTGCTCGGAAGTAGCGTTAAGCGCGGCGTTTCTTGCCAGTACCGGCTCAATCATCAGCCTGATCTCGCACAGATCTACGCCTAAGCGCAGCTTGTCGCTGTGAAAGCGCAGACCAAAAGGATCGGCTATCATGCCCGGGGTACTTGAGATGAATGTCCCTTTGCCGCGGCGGATCTCAAGGATGTTCTGCACCACGAGCTGCTTTACCGCCTCTCTTACCGTGCTGCGGCCAACTCCGAGATCTTCTGAGAGTTCTTTTTCAGATGGCAGGCAGGTGTCCTTCTTGAAATCCCCCGATTGGATCCTGCCTATGATCTCCTGTGCGACAAGCTCTGATTTTGACATTGAGTTTAAAGCCCTCAAAGACATTCGAAGGTTTTGCTCGGCAATAGTTTTATCTACAAAATCGTCCATATCAGCAATTCCCATATCTGTCTTTGTACTTTTTAAGCTCGTTTACGAGTGAAGCGTAGGCCATGTTTATGATTTGCCTGTGCGTATAGCGCTTCTCATATTCAGGATAAAACACCTCGCATGACACCATTCCATTATAGCCAGTCTTAAGGAGCTCCCTTAAAAAGGCCTGTGTGTCCACAAAGTTGGCGTCCGAGCACATGCGCCTGAAGCTTTGGTCTGTTATCTCGTCTGTGCCTGGGTTTACTCCATTCATAAGATGAACCGCCCGGATCTCATCAGCCCTCAGCATGCTGAAATCGTAGTCACTTTTAAGATTTGTCAAAAACAGGTTGCATGCGTCAAGAACAAGCCCAGCTTTTTTACTGTTGGTAAGGGTTAAGATCTCTTTTGCTGTTCTTACGTCTCTAACAAGGCTGCGCCGAAGACCTACAGGCTCAAATATCCATGTCAGGTAGGGCATCAGGTAAGACAGTTCATCCAGGATCCTTGCGCACTCCCGTACTACATACTCTCTTTCATACTCTGACGCGGTTATGGAGTTTTCCATAAGCGGCGCTACCACGATACATTTGTCGATGCCCACGGCGGCGTGCAGTTTCTCAATCAGCGCGAGTTTTGTGTCAAGAACAGCCGCTTTTTCCTTAATGTCATTTGGACCGCGGTATTGAGGGTATATGTATAAAGCGTTGAGAGCGTGAGGTCTGATCCTTCGGCCCCTGAAGATTTCTCTAATCTCCTCTGGCGTGCCGCCTTTCTTTAAAAAACTCTCGATACAGTCAGAAATCAAATCCCGCTTCATCGGCAAGGATGATATCTGACCTGAGATCCAGAAGATCTTTGGTGCAGGCCTCGTTATATGAGAGTGAAAACATAGTCTTATCTTCTTTTGTGTTCACTGCTAAGCCACACTCCGCCATTGGTTTTGGTTATGGAGTAAATAGCCTGGCACACTTCAACCGTAGCCCTGCCGGACTGAGCGTCCGCGATGAGCTTTTCCTCTCCCTTGATCGAGTTTATAAAGTTCTCCAGATGACGCTCGTGGAAGTACAGCATCTGGTCAATCTTTGCGAAGAAGTCGGAATCCTCTTTTATATACTCATCCAGTCTGTTCTCCTCACCCTTTACCGTCCACAGATCCAGCACCGGAGGCTCGGTTATCTTAGTGACACCCGCGATAAACATCTGTCCGCCATCGGTTTTTACTCCTACCGAGGCGCCGTTTGACCCGAAGATATGCACCCTTCCGTAAAGCGCGGGATTCTGGCTGTTTGATGCGAGGAGAGTAGCCATTCCGCCTCCGCGGTATCTGATAACCGCGACCGCGCTGTCCTCAACCTCAATCTCAGGATGGTTGTAGTTCCTGTAACAGCCGTAAACAGCTTCAATCTCACCCATATACCAGTTTAAAAGGTCAATCTGGTGCGAGGCCTGGGATACGAGCACACCGCCACCTTCTCCTCTCCACGTCCCCCGCCAGGGATCGCTTCTGTAGTACTCAGGAGATCTCCATCCGAGCATTACCACCTCGCCCAGGACAGGTCTGCCAATCTTCCCGTCATCGATGGCCTTGCGGATCCTCAGACAGGGCAGGTAGTTTCGTCTCTGCACCAGTGTTCCGATCAGAACATGGTTGCGCTCTCCTGCCTCAATCATCGCGTCACATTCCTCAATACTGACGGCAAGAGGTTTTTCGACAAGTACATGGCATCCCGCGTTGGCGCATTTGATGGTGAGCTCAGCGTGAGTCGGGTGTGGGGTGCAGATGGTTACCGCATGAAGCTTCTCCTTTTTAATCATCTCAACCGGATCAAGGTAGCCCGTAAGCTTGTATTTGTCGCAAAAGCGCTTAAGTTTACCTTCGGTATGGTTACAGGCCGCGACAAGACGACAGCCTTTGATATTCAAAAGGGCGGAGGCGTGGAATTCACCAATTTTTCCGCAACCGATTATTCCTACTCTGATCTCTTTCATTTTTTATCCGTCGAAGCTGGTTTTAATCGTAGCTGAGCGCGGGATCTTTCGATCCCGCCTCTTTGATGTCAGTATTGACGATTTAGAGCTTTGTCAAGATATTCTGGGTGTTGCATCTTAGATTTGACAAGCTCATAAACACCGCCATCCAGAGCGGCTTTTCTCCATTGCTCTTTCTCATCAGGAGTGATTTCGACAATTACATTTCCGTAGTCCCTGAATTTTTTTTCTATCTTGGCGTCAAGCTCAACTGCTCTTGACCGCTGAAATTGAGTCGCTTCCTTCATCGCCTCTACGAGGATCTTCTGGTGGTCAGGGGAAAGAGCGTCGAATTTCTCCTGATTTATCATGACGAGATGAGGGCTGTAGACATGACCTGTAAGAGAAATGTATTTCTGAACCTCATAAAAGTGATTTGAATCTATTAAAGCCAGAGGGTTTTCCTGAGCGTCTATAGTTCCTTGCTGCAAAGCGGACAGAACCTCGGTAAAGGCCATAGGAGTCGGGTTCGACCCCCACGTCTTCCACATCTTAAGCTGGATCTCATTCTCCATAGTGCGGACTTTCATGCCTTTAATATCGGCAGGAACTTTTACAGCGACTTTGTTGTTTGTTAAATTTCTAAAACCATTCTGCCAGACGCCCAGCAACTTTAGACCTTTTTTACTTACTGCGTTGTTAAGTTCCATTCCAGTCTTACTGTCAGCCCATTTGAATGCATCCTCAGGGGTATCAAACAAAAATGGCGCATCGTATATATACAGGTCTGGCATCATATTAGCGATAGGTGAGGGCGGGGTATTAACCATGTCGATCTCGCCTAAAATCACTGATTCGGTCGCGACACGGTCATCGCCATAAGAATTGTCATTGTAAAGGTGTATATCAAGACTGCCGCCAGATTTCTCATTGCAAAGCTTTTTTAAAAGCGCTCCAGCGTCTTTTCCTGACTGGTTGGCGACATTCGCGAACTCAAGAGTAACCTTGGAGGCAGCTTGAGCAGACAGAGCGAAAGCGCCTAGAGCAAGAGTCGCGAGCAGATTTTTTGTTAGCTTATTCATAGTAGTACCTCATGTTTGTTGTTAAAACTATTTGCCTAAGTTTGGAATGAACATTGAAATTTCAGGTATAAAGGAAATAAGGATCAAGTCTAAAATTGATATCAGCAAAAACTTTGTGATACCACTTAGAATTGTTTCCATAGGCTCATTGGAGATCCTCGAGGCTACAAAAAGATTGATTCCCAGCGGAGGTGTGCAGAAACCGATGGCAAGGTTACACACCATAATGATTCCAAAATGAACCGGATCAAGTCCTATTGAACGCGCTACTGGTATAAGTATCGGGGCAAGCACCAGTATTGCTGGTGTTGTATCCATGAAACATCCAACTACGAGCAACAGCAGATTTATCAGGATCAGCAGTAAAACTCCGTTGGTCGTTATGCTCAATATGCTCTGAGTGATAAGCTCTGGCACCTGCTGAACTGTTATGATTTTTATGAATGCTGAAGCGCATCCGAGAATCACCATTGTTGTCGCTGTTGTAGAGACTGATGTTGATACTGCTGTTATGAATGATTTGAAGGTGAGCTCACGGTGTAAAAAAGCTCCACATATGAAAGCGTAGACTGTAGCAACAGAAGCGGCCTCGGTAGGGGTAAATACTCCGGCGTAAATTCCTCCCAGAATTAAGAACGGATTGATAAGAGCCCATTTAGCCTCCCAGATCGCCGCGAGCGCGTGCTTAAGATCGGGTCTCTCCCCCTGAGGTTTTACCTTTTCGGCTTTAGCGTGAAAATAGCAGTAAATGATAAGTGAAACCCCGATCAGAATCCCTGGCAGGAAGCCAGCTTTAAAAAGAGATGTTACAGAGGTTCCAGTCGCTACACCAAAAATCACCATAGGAATAGAAGGCGGAATGATGACGCCTATTGATCCAGCAGTAGCGATCAAGGCAAGCGTAAAACCTTTACTGTAGCCTTGCCTAATCATCTCTGGGATCACCATGGTACCAATCGCCGCGACTGTGGCAGGACCAGAGCCAGAGACCGCCGCGAAGAACATGCAAACAAGCACTGTGACAATAGCCAGTCCTCCTGTTATTCTTCCAAAGAACACATTGCAGACTTTTAACAGCCTTGATGAAACACCTCCGGCGCTCATCAGATCGCCAGCGAGTATGAACATCGGGATCGCAAGGATCGGGAACGAATCACAGGATGTCACAAGTTGTTGAGTTAATGTGATAAGGGTTAGCGAGGAACTGCCGAAGACAATGGTGATCATCGCTGATACACCAAGTGCTATACCAACTGGGCAGTTTAAGATAAGCAGAACCGCAAGGGATGCGAATAACAGTGTTACAGTCATTGATTACTCCTGTCCGATCTCATTGGTGCCGCAAGGTGATTTAAGTTTTTTGATGCGGTAAATAATGGTCTGAACTTCCCTTATGGAAGTCAGGAAGAAACCAACGGCTGGAGCCAGGTAAACCAGGTACATCGGGATCCCGATCGCAGGGGATACCTGTTCAAGCTTTATCTGCCGATTTACAAGTTTCAGTGAGTAGATGACAACTACAATGCTGAAAATCAGGAAAATCAGATCACCGCAAATTACTATGTACGGGCGAGTTCGTTTAGGAAACATATAAAGTCCGGCATCTATCTTTATGTGCCGCATAACTTTTGCGCCGTAACTGATCCCTAGATAAATTAACCAGATGAACATATAACGCGAGAGTTCTTCAGACCACGACAAAGACTCATGTACTACATAGCGCATGAAAACCTGAATGCTCAGTACTACTGAAATCGTCAGGATCAGGCAGATCCCAATAGCCATTTCAAGATAATCATCTATCCAGTGGAGAATTTTCATTTATCTTTTGACCTCTGATATATGACGTCTGATGTCTGAAGTATAGTTAAATATCGGGATATAAGCGTGACGACTTTCACACTACGAAACCATGAGAAATTGGTATGGTATGAGAGAAATATTTACGAAAGAGCGCCGTTGTTAGCCAAATGACATCACGATGAACTGAGGGTCGATAAGTCAGGCCTCAAATCCATCAACTTGTGTGAAGCGTGTTTGATTTAATCAGTGTTCTCAACGCTTTATTTCATCGCTTTATTTCATCGCTGACCGTAGTAAGGAAGACTGCATGATAGTAAAAGCTCTGGCTCATATCATCTTAACTAAGCCTTGTTTCAGAAATTCTTCCCAATATTACGCGATGCCCGTTGTAGAGCTCTCACCAGTTCATCTTCACTTAACTTGTTCATATGATCTGAGGTTCCGCTGACACTAAGCGCTCCGAGCAATGAATGCATGGAGTCATATACAGGCACCGCAAGTCCGTTAACCCCGTTTTCATACTCGCTTTTACATGATGAGAATCCGCGATCGCGGATCACTGGCAGTTCCGCGTTTAGCGTCTCCCACGATGTGATTGTCTTATCAGTAAAAGCCTTAAGTTCAAAGCCCTGATAGGATTTGACATCAGATCCGGATGAGAATGCCAGGAGACATTTTCCCGCGGAGGTCGCGTGAAGTGGTCTTAAAAGATTTGGCATTCCGCGGGCGGATGAGAAAGCGCTTCCTGAGCAGACTACCAGACAACTTGGCACGGATGTGCTCTGCTCATATGGAATTGAAAGCTCAAAGCACTCCTCGTAAGTAATGCTCAGCGCGTCAAGATGCTTCTTTGCAACCGTGCACAATGGCAATCCCGCCTGCGCGGCGGAACCTATGAAATAAAGTTTGAGTCCTAAGGCATAACACTTGGTGGCAGGGTTCTGATAGACCAGATCTCTTTCTTTGAGCGTATTTAAGATCCTGAATGTGCCACTCTTGACCATGGAAAGGCGGCGGCTTATCTCACTTACCCCCATCTCTCTGCCGCTTGATGCAAGCAATTCAATCACGTCAAATGTCTTGTTTAGCAGATTGATGTTGTTGTTATCAGCCATAGCCTCTGATCCGTTAGGTGGACGTATTTCCCTTCCATATAAGTACCAGCCCATATTATCGGACAACACGTACGAAAAATCATTTTGTGACCCGGATCTGCTTCTCAGCTTACAAGTGCGGCAAAGCTCAATTTCTTATCTAAACTTAAAACAATCGTTCCACTCAGTGGAACGATTTTAAAAACAAACTCAGATAAACGAGGAGTTATTCCATGAAGAAATTCAAACTGCTGGCCGCCGCCGCGCTGATGGCATGCTCTGCTGCCGCCTTTGCCCTGCAGGCCCCAACTCTGCAGAAAAAAGCCGCTCCATCCGTAAACAGGAACGCTGATTTCACAATGAATATTGGGGATGTCGCGGGCCCTAATCACCCGATCAATGTCGCTCTCCATGAATTCAAAAAGAACGTCGAGCAGCGCTCAGGCGGCAAGATTGCCGTAAACCTCTATGACTCATCATCATTAGGCGGTGAGCCAGAGATGCTCGAGCAGATGAATACCGGAACTCTTGAGTCATGCGTCCTGATGTCATCGTCATACTGGGAGCGTTATGACACCGCCGCCAATGTCACCCTGATACCGTTTTTGTTCGATTCGCTTGAAGGCGCGCGTAATGCCTGGAATGGCAAACTTGGCGAGAAGTTCGCAAAAGAGATCATTGAGCCTAACGGCGCCTATGTTCTCTCATACTGGGAGTCAGGTTACCGCCACATGACCAATAACAAGCGTCCGATCATAAAGCCTGAGGATATGAAAGGGATCAAATTCCGTACCAATGAGAATGACATGAAGGTCCAGATGTTCAAGGCGCTTGACGCCAACGTGATCATGATGCCGTTCTCTGAACTCTTCACGGCGTTGCAGCAGGGTACTGTGAACGGTCAGGAAAACCCGGCGGCCAATATTCTTTCCTCCTCATTAAACGAGGTTCAGAAATACCTCTCGCTTACCGGTCATATGTACGACAACTGCGTGTTCGGGGTAAGCAAGAAGTGGTTTGACCAGGTTCCTGCGGATCTTCAGAAGATTATTCGTGAGGAAGCCGCCAACGCGAGACTAACCGATCTCAAACTCTCTGATGAGAGCAAGTTCATCGATGCCCTCAAGAAGAAAGGCATGCAGGTAAATGAGGTTGACAAGGAAGCCTTCCGCGCTCAGGTCAAACCCGTATGGGATCGTTTTGAGAAAGAGCACCCGGGCTGGATTGAACTTGCCCGTTCATCACAGAAGTAAGTAAGAAGGTGCGGATCATGCAAAAGTTATTTTTAAAGATCCAGCTGCTGGTAAGGCTGATCTGTTCAATCTCCATCGCGCTCATGGCCGCTGTGGTGTTCATACAGGTAATTAACCGTAATGTCTTTGACAGCTCTTTCAAATGGGTTGAGGAGCTGTGCACCATGTGCATGGTCTGCATCACTTTTCTGGGAGCGGCGCTCGCGACCTCGCTCAACGCTCATACGAGAATTGAGCTATTCGTAAATTTACTGCCAGCGCCTCTTCCCAAAATAGTTTTCGCCGCGGGTGACGCTTTGTGCGCGGTTTTCTGTGTGGCACTCGCCATCTACTGCTGGCCGCTTGTCATAAACAATCTTCATACCATGTCAGCGGCGATGAAGCTTCCGCTTGCGATCAATTACATAGTTTTCACTGCTTCCATGCTACTCTCCGCCCTGTATCTGGCGCTGAGGATCGTCAGTCGTTTTAAGGAATCACCGAAGACAGATGTTAAAGAGGATAAGGAGTAGAGCATGGATCCTGTAGTAATAATCTTTATAGTTTTGGCGCTGGGACTAATCTTAGGGATCCCGGTAGCCTTCTGCATCGGCATGAGCTCGCTTGCCTTCCTGCTCTATCAGGGTCATCCCGATCCTATGGTTATAGTAGGGCGCATGGTAGACGGCGCGCGTTCATACTCTATGATGGCTCTGCCGATGTTCATATTCGCAGGCGCCATCATGGCCTATGGTTCAACTCCAAGGCTTATGCGCCTTGCCAATATGCTGGTCTCAAGAGTACCCGGTGGTCTTGGCGCCGCCACTCTCGTAACCTGCGGTTTCTTTGGGGCAGTCTCTGGTTCAGGTGTCGCTTCAACCGCGGCCATAGGCGGAATTGTCGGCGATGAGATGCTAAAGCAGGGCTATGGCCGCGGCATCACCGCCGGAATTCTCGCAGGCGGTGGTGTAATGGCAACCCTGATCCCGCCTTCACTTGTAATGGTGATATACGCCGGTATCACCGGCGTGTCGGTAGGGGATATGTTCGTAGCCGGTATAGGACCGGGCTTATTTATCATCCTGCTGCTCATACTGATGAACTGCCTTATTGCCAAGCACCGCGGGATCGGGGCAGGGCAGATTGTTCATTACACCTCAGGTGATCGCATCAAGATAGTCCTGGACGCTCTGTTACCGCTTCTGATGCCGATCATAATCATAGGCGGCGTGCTCTCAGGCTCACTTACCCCTACCGAGTCATCCGTAATCGCCGCCATGTACGCGCTGTTCCTCGCTGTATTCGTCTACCGCGAGATCACGCTCAAAGACTTCTTAAAGTCCACATCTGAGAGCGTGGTTACCTCGGCGATCATTCTCTTTATCATCTCATCAGCAACCCCGTTTGGCTGGCTGATGGCAACCCAGAACGTGCCGCAGCTGTTTACCGACGCGCTGTTAAGGCTTACAACCAATCCGTACGCTATTCTCGCGGTGTTCTTCTGCCTTCTTTGGGTACTGGGTTGCTTCATGGAGACCATCTGCATCATCATTCTGGTAACCCCAATCCTCTTCCCGATAGTTACCGCCATGGGTATGGATCCGGTGCATTTTGGTGTCGCGATGATGGCAAACCTGGCAGTAGGCGGAATTACGCCTCCTCTGTCGGTAGGATTGTTCACGGCATGCCGTATTCTGCACTGCCGTATTGAGGAGACCTTCCCGGATGTTCTTTACATTGTTGGCGTGATCACCGTAGGAGCCGCCATCACCTTCGCCTGGCCTGATCTTTCGATGTATCTCGTGGAGGCGACCAAATGATTACCGATACTTCCATGAATAAAGATCAAGATAAGAAAGAGCTTTCAGAGCTTATTTACGTATGCCGCAAGCTGCGAGAAAAAGGGCTGGTTAACGCTACTCACGGAAATATCTCAGTGCGTGTGGGTGATGTCATGTATATCACACCCACAGGATGCGATCTTGAAAGCGTAACTGAGGATGAGCTGGTCGCGGTGAAAATAGCTGACGGTACCGTGATCTCAGATGGCAAACCTTCCAAAGAGTGGGAGATGCATCTTTTGACCTATCAGGAGCGTCCTGATGTCGGAGGTATAGTTCACGCGCACTCACCAAAGTCTGTGGCGGTAGGGTGCTTTTATGAGAATGAAAGCAAAAACATCGTTCCCTGCTATACCTTAAGCTTCGCGCTTTTTACCAAAACCTTGCCGATGGTCGGTTATTACAAGGCAGGCTCGTATGAACTGGCGACGCACGCCGCCGCAGTCTTAAAAGATCATCCCGCGGTGCTTTTAGCGCATCATGGTCTTATCACTGCCCAAAAGAGCGTGCGTAGCGCCTATTATCGTCTCGAGGAGATAGAGGAGAATTGCGGGATCGCTTTGAGCATCGGGCTTACCGGCAGAGACAAGCTGGATCCTGCAAGGATTTGATTACAAATGAAGAACACAACTACAAAAGATCTGCTGCTTGGAATTGACATAGGCACCACCGGCGCGAAATGCACTTTCTATGATTTCAAAGGCAACTGTGTCTCAAGCGGATATCAGGAATACCGCATGATCCACCCGCAGGAAGGCTGGACCGAGCAGGATCCGCACAAATGGTGGAAATGCGTATGTGAGAATATCCGTCTTTGCGTTGACAGCGACGGAATAGACACCGGACGCGTAGCCGCGGTCGCGGTATCCAGCACCAATGCCGTGATGCTGGCAGGAGAAGATGGAGAAGTTATCTACAACGGTGTAGGTCTTCATGATCAGAGAGCCGAGGCGCAGGTGCGCTGGCTTGAGGAGCATGTAGGTGCGGATCTGGTGCTGCGTGAGACCGGTAACAAGATAGCCAAAGGATCGTTTGCCCTGCCAACTTTGCGCTGGTTTATCGATAACCGTCCAGAGCTTATCGAAAAGACCAGATGCTTTCTGATCCCAAACGGATGGATCATCTATAAGCTCACTGGAGAATTCTCAATTGACAGACCACGCAGCGGACTTACGCTTTTAAATTGTCTGGCAGATGGCAAATGGTCTGAGGAGATAGTATCAAAAGCGCGGATCCCATTTGAGATCCTGCCTGAAATCTATGACTCCTCAGAAATCGTAGGTGAGGTTACGTCGCAGGCAGCCCGTGCCTGCGGTTTAAAGAAGGGAACTCCGGTATGCGCTGGCGCCATCGATACCATCGCCGCGACCATCGGCGCCGGAGCCGTAAATCCCGGAGACTTTGCCATCACCATTGGTTCATCAGGACGAGTGGCCATCATAAATTCAAAACCTTTTTATGACCCAAAGGTTCTGTCTACCCCGGGGGTTGTTAAAGATCAGTACTTCGCGGTTCAAACCACCGATAACGCCGGGATCTCGCTTAAGTGGTATCGTGATACTTTCGGAAAGATGGTGCTACAGGACAGCATCAATGCTGGGATCTCAATCTACGAGCAGATGAACAGACTGTGCGCCGCGACAGTGCCTGGAAGCGGTGGCCTTATCTACCTCCCGTATCTTTCAGGTGAGAAGAGCCCTATATGGAATACCAGGGCGCGCGGGGTATTCTTCGGAATAGGGCTTACCACCTCATACTCTGATTTCATCAGGGCAGTGATGGAAGGTGTCGCGTATTCAATCAGGGATTGTCTTGAGGCGGTGCCAAAGGTTGAAAAGATAAGTGACGATCCGGTACCAATCGGCGGAGGAGCCGCGCGCAGTGAAGTGTGGTGTCAGATCTTTGCGGACATTCTGAAACGTCCGGTGATCCAGCTTTTGGATGACGAGACCGAGACTTTGGGAGACGCGATCATTGCTGCCCAGGCAGTATCTGGAAGCGGTATGTCACTTGATTTTGGAAAGAGCCTTGCCAGATCGGGAACCGTAATAAAGCCCAGACATCAGTACGCCTCACTTTACGATGATGGCTTTGCCAAGTACAGAAAGCTTTATGAGGCGGTGAAACCTCTGTACTAATGATGTGGATCTTGCCCGGACTAAAGCCAGTCTTTGGTCCGGAACTAAGGTGTCCTATCGTTATTGAAGTTGTAAATATCCTGTCTGTGAGTATCAGCCTTGCCATAGGTGATCTAAGTAGTAGAAAATATGTTTCACCATCCCAATTCTCTTTGATAGTCAATCGACTATTGCTTAAGAACAGCAAGTAGCCTGAAAGCTTGCCCAGGAACTGATTAGCAGAAAGAGTTTCTCGAAAGCTAAAATATGTTGTATAAAGTTCAAACCGGTGCAATTCTCATATAAGCCCACATTTGTAGTTTGTTCTTTTTGTATGAACTTAGTCATCAAGCTTTAAGGTGCAGATTTTGAATGAGTTAATCGATCTGTGGAAATCTCCTGTAAAAGAGGTGCTTGATGATTTGTTAATTGATAAAACTACCGGCAATAACATCATCTTCGCGACCAAGTCATATCTGGAATTTGGTATTAGTGAAAAAAATCAAATCACATACCAGATCCTGGAGAAGTATGGCAACGAAATAGTAAAGCAGAATCACAGCAAGCCAGAAGGTGGTGTTCAGCGCCTCGGGAGTCAGCTTGCCGATCAGCGCGGCTGGTCCGAGGGAAAAGTTGGTGCCCACCAGAATCAGCAGAATAACGGAGAAAATCCGCATGACGATCGCCATGATCCTGCCGAGATAGATGCCGACAATTTCGGAGATCGAGGCGCCGTCGTGGCGCTCGCTCATCATACCGGAAAGAAAGTCATGTACGCCGCCGCCCAGAATTGTTCCAAAGACAAT
>SFGV01000060.1 GCA_004557545.1 Succinatimonas hippei | reverse complement strand
AGCCAAAACTATCGGCGATGCCATGCGTTTTTCAACAGATGACAGTATAATAATTAGGCGGATACAGAATGACACCCCGGATAACGCGATAGTTTTTCTGACGGGGGTGGGAAAATGCTTCCCCATTCTCCGCTCCCATAAGGTTTTGAACAATTTGCATCAGGTCATGGATAAAGTTCCGGTCATAATGTTCTATCCTGGGAAATATGACGGACAAGAGTTGGTCCTCTTCTCGGAAGTAAAGGACGATAACTACTATCGGGCATTCAAACTTATAGATTAGGGGGATGAAAATGCAGCTCAAAGATATGTTTGTAAAACCTATCGACAGAGACATAAAAGGCGTCATCAAAGTAGGCCAGGGGGACGACTCCAATGTGCGTCAGGAGCTTGAAGAATACGTCGTCACAAGAGAGCTGCAAAAACACTTTGCGCACTTTTTCTCCAGCTATAGAAACGGGATTAACGGCCATACTGACAAGATGGGCGTCTGGATCTCGGGCTTCTTCGGCAGCGGTAAATCACACTTCTTGAAAATACTTTCTTACATTCTTGAAAACCGGAACATCGACGGCAAACAGGCCATCGATTATTTCATTGAAGATAAAAAAATAGAGGACCCTGCCGTGCTTGCGGACATGAAACTCGCTGCGGGAACGCCGACGGACGTTATCCTGTTCAATATAGATTCAAAGGGAGAGACCGGCGGCAAAGATTCCGCGGATGCAATCGTTTCAGTCTTCCTAAAGGTATTCAACGAAATGCAGGGATTCTGCGGCACCAACCCACATCTTGCCGATTTGGAAAGAAACCTCTCTGAAAGGGGGCTATACCAGTCGTTCAAAACAAAATTCGCGGAAAATTACGGCGCGGAATGGGAATGCTCCCGTGATACCTTCGCCTTCATTCAGGACGACGTCACCGCCACGCTGGCCGCTATCGGCGCCATGACTGAAGAAGCGGCCAAAAACTGGAGCGCTAAAGCGCTGCTCGATTACAACTTCAGCATTGAGAGCTTTGCAAAGCTCGTAAGCGACTACATCAAGAAAAAAGGTGGAAACCGCCACGTTGTCTTTATGGCGGACGAGATGGGGCAGTACATCGGAGACAACCCCAGGCTGATACTCGGCCTTCAGACTGTAACGGAAGATCTCGGCACAAATTGCGGCGGCAAAGCGTGGGTCGTAGTCACCAGCCAGGAGGCCATCGACTCCATAACCAAAGTGCGCGACAATGAATTCTCAAAGATACAGGGGCGTTTCGATACCAGGCTATCGCTCTCCTCTGCCAACGTAGACGAGGTAATCCGCAAAAGAATTCTCGCCAAGAACGAAACAGCTGCGGCGACGCTAAAAACTCTCTACGAAAACAATGCCACAGTCATCAAAAATCTAATCGTTTTTAACGACACCGCGGAGAAAAAACTTTACGCGGACAGCAGCGACTTTGCCGCGGTCTACCCATTCATCCCATACCAGTTCAATCTGCTCGGAGAGGTGCTGAACTCCATCCGGAAACGCGGCGTCGCCGGAATGAACCTCGCCACCGGCGAGCGCTCGATGCTGGCGCTCTTCAAAGAATCAGCGGTCAGAGTCATGAGCGAAGAAGAGGGCGTCCTCGTACCATTCAACATGTTCTACGACGCGCTGGAGCAGTTCCTTGAGCACAGCGTCCGCGGCGTAATTTCAAGAGCGTGGGCAAACGACTGTCTCAATCCCCACAGAGACGAGAGCTGCTTTGACGTCGACGTTCTTAAGACGCTCTTCATGATCAAATATATCGATAAAATTATTCCGAATAAAGAAAACATCACGAGCCTGATGGCCTCGCATATCGGCGACGACAGAATCGCGCTGGCCGGGCGGGTGCAGGAGGCGTTGGGCAGGCTCTGCGCCCAGATGCTGGTCCAAAAAAACGCCGATTCGTACATCTTCCTCACCGATGAAGAGCAAGAGATCAACAGAGAGATAAATAATCAGGACGTCCAGATGCCGGAAATCATCGCCCAGGTATCAGCGATGATCTTCGACGATATCTATTCAGAAAAAAGATATAAAATACCGCGAATGAACAACCGCTACTCCTTTGCCTTCAACCAATTCGTAGACGACCGCCCGCACCGGGGAAACCAGAACAACGACATCGGCGTCAATATCCTTACGCCATACTGGGACGGCAACCGGGACCGGCAGGTATTGGCCCTCTCCTCCGGACAAAGCGTCGTCCTGCTCCTCCCGAACGACGACTCCTTTCTGGAAGAGATACAGGCCACGCTCAAAATAGAAAAATATCTGCGCGTAAGCAGTGCGAGCAAGGCTCTCACCAAATATGAAGAAATCAAGCTGCAAAAGAACCGCGAACTTGTGGAACGCAAAGCAAACGCCAGAATCTACCTGAAAGAGGCCCTATCCCAGGCAGCGGTCTTTGCCGACGGACAGGAGCTGACGATTGCCGCAAAAGACCCAGGCACACGCATAACAGAGGCCTTGAGCCGCCTCGTCGGAAATCTATACTCAAAACTCTATTACATCGACAGCGCAAAAACAGCCGACGACGTCCGTGCGGAACTAAAAAACACCGGTGGGCAGCAAATTATCTTGGACGACGGGCAGAGACCCAACCGCCTCGCCCTAAACGATCTGCTGGAATTCATCGGACGCAACACGATGCAGCACACAAAGACCTCGCTGAAAACAATCATAGACCATTTCGCCAAAGCTCCTTACGGTTTTATCGCCGACGACGTCGCCTGGCTCGCCGCCTGCCTCTTCCGCGCAGGGGACATCGCCTTTTACATGAACACTGAACAGATCACACTGCAAAACAAAAGTGCGGAAGAGATAACCAACTGCCTCACAAAAATCACATTGGCTAAAGGCTCCTCATCGACAAAAGAGAGAAAGCCAGCGAGAGAGAGCTGAAATCCGTAAAGCGCGTGCTGAAAGAACTCTTCGGCAGAACGGACGAAATAGAGACCGAAGACGGCCTGCTCTCAAAGATTAAGGAAGAGGCGGATAAACTGCGCATTCGTATCACAGATTATAAAAAAGAACAGAACAATGAGCCACTGCTCCCAGGCAGAGAGATTCTTGACAGGGGAGAAGAATTGCTGATTGAGATAAAACGTAAAAATTATACCAGCGAACTCTTCTCTATGATTGATAAAAACCTGGACAAATACCTTGACCTTGCCGAAGATTTTGAACCGGTGAACGCCTTCTACTCCGGCGAGCAAAAGGATATCTTTATCAGAGCGGCGAGAGCCTCAAAACTTTATGAGGACTCAAAAACCTTTATCGCCGGCAATCATGAGATAGAAGAAACGGCGGCGGAGATAAACGGGATAATCAGAAAGCCATGCCCCTATGGTGAGATACACCGACTTCCGGAGCTGATATCAAAATACGCAAACGCAAACTTCGAGATTCTGAAAAAAGCGCGCGAGCCGCTTCGCCTGTCTCTGAAAGAGGCCGGTGGACGCGTCTTTCCACGCCTAACGGACAGACCGTACGGAGAAAAGCTAAAGACAAAATTTTCCAGACAATTCGAAGAAGTGGAAAATAAAATCGCCGACTGTAAAAATATCGCGCGCCTGCACGGCATCGCCGCGGAGATAGACCAACTGAAAAACAACATGCACACAGAGATAGACCGCGAGGAATCGCGGCTATTCGCCGCACCGCCCGCACCAAATGCCGCAAATGAAGAAACCCTCTCCGGCAGAGTGGCAACCCCGGTCGGCAAAAGGCAAAAAAGCGTCAACCTCAAATCGATTGCCCGCGAATACTCGTGGCGCATCGAAAGCGAGGCCGACATAGACCGGTACGTCGCCGCGCTGCGGGCCAACCTCATGAAAGAGCTCGCGGAGGACGATGGCACGGTAATCACCATCCTACTATAGGAGCTGAATATTCATGGACAAAAAAGCGATAAAAGAATTCGCAGTCTGGGCGCGTAAAAAACTGATCTCGGATATAACTAAAAGAGCCGCACATTATGGCATAAAAGAGAGCGGCATCAGCGAACCGCTGCCACAATCTACCGCGCAGGTCCAACTTTTTGACATCGGCGCGAAAGAACCAGTCGTCATCCAGGGGCGCGAAATCGTCATGCGCCGCGCCCTAGTCAAGAAAATTCACGAAAAGGAAAAAACCGCCGGCTGTGGCGCCGCCTTTCGTTCAGTAATGGAAGAGATATCATACACATGGTTCAACCGTCTCACCGCCGTCCGTTTCATGGAGGCCAGCGGTTACCTGCCCTCCGGCATCCGCGCGCTCTCCTCAGAGGCAAAAGACAAGCTCGAACCGGACATGGTAACGAGACCTTTCGAGACGGACCTGGACTTCTCCGACACTGAACGAGAGTTTGTCTGGAAGCTCAAAGACGAGAACCGGCTGAACGAGCTCTTTCGTCTGCTCTTCATCAAGCAGTGCAACAAACTGAGCGAAATCCTTCCTGGCCTCTTTGAAAAGAGCGACGATTACAGCGAACTGCCGCTTGACATCTCCTTCTCGGACAAAGAGGGCCTCGTCTACCGTCTCACCCACGACATCGCGGAGGAGGACTTCAACGCCGAAAAAGGCGGGCAGGTGGAGATTATCGGCTGGCTCTATCAATTCTATAACAGCGAACCGAAAGACGAAGCCTACGCGCTGCTCAAAAAAAACGTCAAGATTACAAAAGAGAACCTCCCCGCCGTCACCCAGCTCTTCACGCCGGACTGGATCGTACGATACATGGCGGAAAACAGCCTCGGGCGGCTCTGGCTGGAGGGGCACCCCAACGAAACCCTGAAATCTGAATGGAAATACTACCTCGATGAGGTGGAACAGGAGCCAGAGGCCGCCGCGCGGCTCGCGTCGCTGCGCGAAGAATACAAGAATATCAGACCGGAAGAGATAAAGATCATCGACCCCTGCATAGGCAGCGGCCACATCCTCGTCTACGCCTTCGACCTGCTGATGCGCATCTACGAATCGGAGGGCTGGAATCGCCGTGACGCGGCGCAAAGCATATTAAAGAACAACCTTTACGGCCTCGACATCGACGACCGCGCGGCACAGCTCGCCTACTTCGCCGTTATGATGAAGGCGCGCCAGTACAACCGCCGGATATTCAGCCGCGGCGCGCAGCCTAACGTCTATCCGGTCATGGATTCCGACTCTCTCGCGGAGGCATATCAAAGTACTGCCAAAGACTTCCCTCTCCTGGAAAAGGAGCGGGAGACGTTATGCTATCTGCTTGAAGCCTTCGCGAAGGCGAAAGAATACGGCTCGATAATCAAACTGGAAGAGAGAAACTATGAGGGGCTAGCCGCCGCCTGGAGGGAGATGCCGAAAGCGGAGAACATCTCGCTCTGGTACGATGAAATAAAAAGGACAGTCCCGCAAATTATCAAACAGGCGATAATCCTCACACAGAAATACGACATAGTCATCACAAACCCACCCTATATGGGTAGCAGCGGCATGGGTGAAAAGCTCTCGGCATATGTGAAAGAAAACTATCCCGACAGCAAAAGCGACCTCTTCGCGGTCTTCATTGAAAAATGCGCCGAACTGACGCGCGGCGGCGGCTTTCGCGCTATGATCACACAGCACGCCTGGATGTTCCTCTCAAGTTATGAAAAACTGCGCGCGAAAATTCTGGCGGACGATATCATAAACATGGCGCACTTAGGCCCCAGAGCCTTTGAGGAGATCGGCGGCGAAGTGGTGCAGACCACGAGCTTCGTCATCCGCAAAGGTTACACGGAAGGCTATGCGGGAAGATATGCCAGACTTATAGAGCCGACTACGCAACAAGGCAAAGAGGAGATGTTCCTTCGCGGCGAAAACCGCTTCACCGCCAAACAGGAGAACTTCTCAAAAATCCCCGGCTCGCCGGTGGCGTATTGGGTGAGTATAGATATGTTAAATGATTTCTCGAAAGGTGATTTATTATCAGTTATTGCTGAGCCCAAGAGCGGACTTTCGACAACAAATAATAGTCTGTTTTTGAGATTTTGGTATGAGGTTAAATCAGAAGATATATCTTTTGAGATTTCAGATGTTTCGGAGACAGAAGATGCGACACGTTGGTTTCCTCTCGCAAAAGGTGGAGATTATCGCAAATGGTATGGAAACAATGAATATGTTGTAAATTGGTATCACAACGGAGCAGAGATAAAGGAAGCAACTAAAGGTGCTGCGGGAGGGAGAATAGTAAGCCCTGAGTATTATTTTAAGACACTTGTAACATGGTCTGGAATATCTAGCGGTGAACCGTCAATGAGAATTTCAACAAATGCAATTTTTGGCAGTGGGGCAAAAGCATTGCTTTCAAAGGAAAATCTTTATTCATATCTTGCGTTGCTTAATTCTAAAGTTGCTTTGAGGTTCTTACAGTTTCTAAGTCCAACGCTCAATTATGAAGCTGGGCACATAGGCAACATTCCTGTGTGCTTCAAAGAATTACCAGATGCAGAGAATATAACGCAGAAGAATATTTTTCTTTCTAAATCCGATTGGGACTCTTTCGAGACCTCATGGGATTTCAAGACCCATCCGCTCATCACGCACAATAGCGACGGCCGCCTTGAAACCGCCTTTGAAAGCTGGCAAGACTTCGCGGAGAAACAATTCTATCAGCTTAAGGCCAACGAAGAGGAGCTTAACCGCATCTTCATCGATATTTACGGACTTAATGATGAGCTGACGCCGGAGGTGGAGGAAAAAGACGTAACGGTGCGCAGGGCCGACCTTATACGCGACGTAAAGAGCCTTATCTCCTACGCCGTCGGCTGCATTTTCGGCCGTTACTCGCTCGACTGCGAGGGGCTGGCCTACGCGGGCGGCGAATGGGAGGAGAGCAAATACCGCCGTTTCACACCGGATAAAGACAACTGCCTGCCGGTAACGGACGAGGAATATTTCCCCGACGACGCCGTGAGCCTCTTTTGCAAATGGCTCGCGGCGGCCTTTGGCGAAAAGACGCTTGAGGAGAATCTTGACTTCGTCGCCCGCGCCCTCGGCGGCAGCGGCTCTTCGCGCCGCGTCATCCGAAATTATTTCATTAAGGATTTTTTCAAAGATCACTGCAAAATATACCAGAAGCGTCCCATCTATTGGCTCTTCGACAGCGGCAAAGAAAACGGCTTCAAAGCTCTCGTCTACATGCACCGCTGGAACGCCGATACTATCGGCAATCTGCGTGTGGAATATCTGCATCCGCTCCAGGTAAAATATGAAAACCAGATAGCACTGAAGCAGCAGATCCTCGCCGCGGCCAAAGAAGCGCGGGAAAAGACCGCTGTCGCCAAAGAGATGGAAAAGCTGAAAAAACAGCTGAAAGAGATAAGGGACTACGATACAAAGATCGCCCACCTCGCCCTCTCGCGCATCGCCATATACCTTGACGACGGCGTAAAGACAAACTACGAAAAGGTCCAAACCGCCCGAGACGGAAATAAACTGGAAGTACTGGCAAAGATTTGAGACGATAAACGATATAAAAACTAAAAACAGCATTGCATTGTAAATGAGACAGAAACTAAGTGATATGAAAAGCAAAATTAATGACAACGATGAAGTTCTAACTGCGGACATCAAGGTGGGTAACCAGGCAATAGATATTGTTTTTTTACCTAAGATTTTAACCAAATCTGTAAGCATAAACCAGCTTGCAGACAGGGGATTACGGCGTGGTTAAATCAATCGTAAAAAGATACGGTTTAACCACGATTTAACCAAGCCGGCAACGACAAACCGGCTTGCAGAGCGGCTTAACAGCGTGGTTAAATTAATCGCAAAAAAAGCGCGGTTTAACCAAGATCTTAACCAAACCAAGCGGTTTGGTTAGGAAACGTGCGCAAAGCGGGTGTTGCAAATCTGACAGGTCCGGTTATAAAATCATCAAAATAAAGTTATAAAAGACATGAGCTGACGTAATATCAGGAAGAATTGCGGGGAAAAAGATGGATCTTAAACAGATAGCTGAAAAATTAAACAAAGAATTTGCCGCAGACGAACGTCGGCTTGTATTTTGGTACGACGCTGGGGCGGAATTTGCCGCCGACGTTGACGGCGGCGACCTTGTCCTGGAGAATGCAGCGATTTACCGGCTGGAAAAAGATAACCAATTTTACACCAAGTATTTCCTTGAGTGCGTGGACACGGAGACCAGCTATCTTATTTATGCCCCCTTTCCCAAGCCTGATATACGGGAAAATCATCTCGCGGATATGGTTAAGTATTCCCGGGAATTTTTCGCTGACAAGGCATCTCTTATTTGCGTTGACTTGGGTATAGCGCCCGAGTTCAAGCCTATCATTCAAAATCATATAAAGTTTTTCGCCTCAAAGGAACGTTGCCAGAAATTTTATGATCTTAAGATAGACAGTTACAGAAAAGATATTATCCTGATCGGCATGATGAGCGTAGTCTGCAAGGCTAAGACGGCCTCCTTCGAGGAGGTGCTTCGCGCAGTTCTCATTGACGATGCCGGAGGAGAAAACAGATATTTACCTGAGTTTGAAAAGTTCGGGCTGTTAGATTCTTTTTGGGAGCTCTGCGAAGCGCTGTATGGATACCATGACATTTCGCCTTCGTTAAAAAACCTCGCGGCCTCTTTTTTCATTACTTACACCGGACATTATGTCAACGACAATCTTCCACCGAAATGGAGGAACCGCGCCACTCCTAAAACCGGCTCAGTCGTGGCTTTCATGGATAATATGATGAACAACGCAAGATGCCGCGCCGCGTATGATGAGATCTCCCGAAATGTCGCGGCGGACATCAACGCCGCGATATTTTTGCGGGAGATGGCGTTTGATAGCCTTGCCGAATGCGATTCCTTTGAAATTATTGATGAAATGATCGTCGCATGGGTTGTGGATAATCTTTTATCCGAAAATACGGGCGCAAAACTTGCCGGGATGGATATCAATGCCATTTGCCGCCGGCGTAAGACGCTGCATTTCGGCAACATGTTCCGCGATGTTTATTCTATGCTCATAAGGGCCTGTCAAATAATCGAAATCACCGGCTATCGCTGCCCGGAGGAATTATCAGCGATTATCAGACAATATACGAAAAATGATTATAAATATGATACCTATTACAGAGAGTTTTATACTTATTATGACAGAATCGAATCACGGACGGATTTCGAGGCGCTGCGGGAGCGAGTTGAAAATATTTATACAAACGTCTATCTTGATAAGATAACGCTCTCTTGGAGTAACGCTTTATCCGCGGAAGAATCAATCGAAGCGGCCACAGGACAGGAATGTTTTTATCGACGTCATGTGTTGCCTGCCAAAGAGCGTGTCGTCGTGATCATCTCCGATGCGCTGCGTTACGAGGTGGCGGCGGAGTTGATGGAGATACTCTCCGAAGATGAAAAGTGCCGCAGCGCACATTTGGATATTATGTACGGCGTACTGCCCTCCGTCACCAAGCTCGGTATGGCGGCCCTGCTGCCGCACGAAAAAATTGAAGTCGACAATAGCTTTAAGGTTTCAGTCGACGGAAGACCATGCGATACCCTCTCGCAGAGAGAAGCCATATTGCGGTCTGAGGTTACAAATAGCAGATGTCTGCAATATGACGAAGTGATGGCGGCAAAGCGCGAAGAGATACGCTCAATGTTCGGGAATAAAGAGGTCGTATATGTCTACCACAATCAGATAGACGCGCGCGGAGATAAGGCCAGTACGGAAAATGAGGTCTTTTACGCCTGTGCCGAGTCCGTAAAAGAAATACATCGGATGGTTCGCCGCCTGACGGAGGACGTATCTGCGAGGCATTTCGTAATTACCGCCGATCATGGCTTTATATATAAACGTGATAAGATACGGGAGTATGATAAAATCAACTGCCCGGAGCTCAAAGGAATTTACGTCGGTAAGCGTTACATAATTAGCCGCGAGCCCATTGAGGCGGACGGCGTGAGGAATTATCGTATGTCGACATTTTTAAGAGGCAGTGATTCTTTAAATGTGGCCGTACCATCCGGTACAAGTATATTTAAAATTGCCGGGAGCGGACAGAATTATGTGCATGGAGGCGCCTCGCCTCAGGAGATGCTGATTCCCGTGCTGGATGTAAAGACATCATCTGGACATCAGGAAACAAGGATTGCGGCGGTAGATTTTATCAGTACCACGAAAAAAATTACCAGCTTAGTACAATCGCTGGAATTTTACCAAACGGAACCGGTGACAGATATTGTCAAAGAGGCCGTGTATAAGTTGTTTTTTGTTTCTGATGAAAATGAAAAGATCTCAAATGAAGTGACGTTTGAGGCAAAAAGCCGGGACTCCGAGGCGGCAAAACGTATCTCTCGGCTCAAGTTCACCTTTAAAAATAAACGATATCACGGCGATAAGAAGTATTATCTCGTTGCATATTTAGATTCAAGTAATAGCTTTGCCGAACCTGTTTTTAAATACGAGATGGTTATGGACATCGCCTTCGCGGATGATTTTGGCTTTTAATAAGGAGGCCTATACATGCCTGAGGAAGTTTATGTGATTGATACGACGCTTGATGAAAAACTACGAAAATATTTCGCAGGAAAGGTCGTACGTAAGGATCTCACAAAGAGGATAAAGGAGGGCGCAAACGTCCCCGTTTATGTCCTTGAATATCTGCTTGGCATGTATTGTTCGACCAGCGAGGAAAATGACATTGAGGACGGCATCGGCAGCGTAAAATCCATTTTATCTGAAAATTACGTCCGCCCCGACGAAGCACAGAAAATACTGTCAAAACTTAGGGAAACAGGCAGTTATACCATTATCGATAAGGTATCGGTCAAGCTAGATTTTAAGGATGATATTTACGTCGCCGAGTTTTCTAATCTTGGTATAAAAAATGTTCCGATTTCTGAGAATTATCCGCGGCAATTCGAACGCCTGCTCTGCGGCGGTATCTGGTGTATCATCAGGATGGAGTATTTTTACAATGAAGCTGACAAAAATCACTGCCCCTTTTTGATTTCAAAACTCACGCCGATCCAGATGCCGGCACTTGACATCGAAGAATTCAAGAACGCGCGCGGGAACTTCACCCCAGATGAATGGATCAACGTCGTGTTGCGCAGCGTCGGTATGGAGCCGTCACACTTTAATGAAAGGGAAAAATGGCTGCATCTTGCCAGGCTTATCCCCTTAGTTGAGAATAACGTGAATCTTTGTGAGCTTGGCCCGCGCGGAACAGGAAAATCTCATATCTACAAGGAGATTTCTCCAAACAGCATCCTAATTTCCGGCGGGCAGACCACTGTCGCCAACCTGTTTTATAATATGGGCAACAAAACAATCGGGCTAGTCGGTATGTGGGACTGCGTCGCCTTTGACGAAGTCGCGGGAATTAATTTTAAGGATAAAGACGGCGTCCAGA
>SFGV01000059.1 GCA_004557545.1 Succinatimonas hippei | reverse complement strand
GACAAGCTTGGTGATCTTAAAGTGGAGGACGAGGCGGGAGAAGGCTACGCTGATATAAAGTTCAGCTATGACAATGAACTGAGCGCTATGGTAATTGAGCTTAAGGTAGCGGGCAACGTGACACAAGCGAACTCTGACGTGAATAAAGCCATAAAACAGATTGAGGTAAAAAACTACGCCAGGGAGTACCTGGAAAAACACGAGATCTTAAACGTTCTTGCAGTTGGTCTGGTTTTCTACGGTAAGGACTGCGTTGTGGCTGTCAAGAGACTCAAGTAGCAGGAATTGAGAAAAAGCATGGGGCTATAAGCCCCATGTTCAGGCGGAGATGCCGCCTGCTTCAATTAAAGAGGTTTATCAAGTTTAATCAGCATAAGCTTCTGCTTTTGTTCTTCTTTTGCGTTTTGCCCAAAGTCCAGAGTGAGATCAGCCTTCTTCCCTTCAAGACTGAAGCTGCCGTCTTTCTCCAGCGTATAGTCTTTGATCTTGGCTTTTTTGACCTTTGGATCATTAACCTTAAGCTCAAGACCGAAGTCATTGTCATTGGTTACAATCAGAGTCTGACGATCAGGCAGGATGGTAAGACCCTCGGCCTTCTCGATATCCCAGCCAAGAGGGCGCAGATCTAAAAGCAGGGTCTTCTTAGCGAGCTTAAAGCCGCCAGCGTCCTTAAAGAACTCCGGCTCAAGTCCGTCTTTCTTCGCGTCGGTCAGATCCGCGGCTTTGCTGATATCTACCTTGTAGATACGGTTTTGCATCTTGCCGTTCTTGTCTTTGCCCTGCTCGATGATAAGCAGAGTGTTCTGATCTACCGCCAGCACATCGCCTAATTTGGCGTCACCGGGTTTCTTATAGTCGGTATTGACAGGATAGCCGACAGTCTTTACCGCGTGAGTGAGCGGATCGATAAGCGCGATACGGCAGAACGAGGCGGTCTTTCCTGACGATTTGCCGTCATGCTTTAGGTTGAGCACGCTCTGCTCCATGAAGACCAGAGTTCCGTCAGGAAGCGTGCTTACGCCCTCAGCGCCGCGGTTCGGGGTCCTGTATTTGAAGATCTCAGGGATCCCGTTACCAGGTGAGAGTTTGGTGATAAGCCTGCCATCTTTGTCAAAGTGGCTAAGGAACGGACCATACTCATCGGAGATCCACATACTGCCGTCTTTGGCGAAGGTAAGACCCTCAGGGTCAAGACCGTTTGGATCGTAACCTAAGATCTTGTTGGTATCATCAAGCGCGGCCTCGCCGGTTGAACCGATGCCCTGAGGGATCGGCAAACCGGTGATAAGGCTTCCGTCAGCGTTTTTAAGCGCTATGGTCTTTATAACCTCAGCCTTGCCATCCTTAAGTTTGATCACGCCTATCTCAGGGTTGAAATCAGGCGAAGGAAAATACTTGGCGTTAAGCCTTTTGCCATCTACGACCACATCAGGACCATCGGCGTTAGGCCCGCGATCGGTAAGACCGTAGAAAATCAAGGCACCATCAGCGTCCTTGCCCTGATAGGCAAGAGCTGAGCCAAAGCCAGTGACAAATCCGTTCTTAAAAAGCGGGTTTTGACCATGGTAGGCTACATTAAATTCTTGCGGAACCGCCACTTCGGCCCACTTGACCTCATAAGCGTCCGCAGTTGTGCAGAGCACGGCCGAAACAGCGGCCGCGGCTGCGGTTATTGTCGTTTTTATCTTCAGTTTCATATTTCAAATATCATCAACAAAAATGCCGTAAACCAGCAACCTGATTACAAACTTTTAAGGTTAAGTCACAATAGTGTGTTTTGTTAAAAGAAGGAAAACTCAGGAGGTTAGACAGGTATTGGAGTTAACTGAAAGCAAGGCAGGAAGAGTCTTACGCTGGGGATGAAGCCAGACAGTCTGTCAATTAAAAAGACGGTTAACGAGAGCTTTGCGCGTACGCGCAAAGCTTATGATGTTTTATAACAGGCGACACTTGGATCATGAGATCTTCAGGTCGGATAATGGGGTTTCGTCACTCCTGTATCGCTGTTTTTTCATCTTGATCCGGGCTTTTAGCGGAGGTGTCTGATGCTTTCTCAGAATGATTATCCTCAGCTTTCGCGAAAGCCTTGAGATCGGCTACGCGCTCGAGCTTTGCCATATAGAAGCCATCGGTGCCTTCTGAGGGCATGAGACGGCGGTCTTCAATAAGGCTGAACTCATCACCGTGCTTTTCAAGAAACTTTTTTATCTGCCCCTCGTTCTCTGAGGGGAGAATGGAGCAGGTTGAGTAGACTACGATGCCGCCGACACGGGCCATCATGGCGTAGCGCTCGAGTATTTCCTCCTGGGTATAACGGATCTGACGGATCTTTTCAGCCCCGTCCCTCCATTTGGTGTCAGGAATACGCCTTACTATTCCGGTCCCGGAGCAGGGGGCGTCGATGAGTACCCGGTCAGCCTGAGCGTAAAGGCGTTTGGCGGTTTTGCTTGACTCAATAACCCTGGTCTCAATATTAAAGGCTCCGGCTCTGCGGGCGCGTTTTTTGAGATCCTCAAGCTTCCATTCCTCGGTATCCATGGCGATCACAGTACCCTTGCCTTGCATAAGCGCGGCTATCTCAAGAGTCTTCCCGCCTGCGCCGGCGCAGGCGTCTATCACTCTTTCACCCTCTTTAGGATCTAAAAACTCGGGGATCAGTTGGGATCCCGCGTCCTGCTGCTCAAAAAGTCCTTCCCTGAAGGCCTTAGTGCGAAAGAGCGCGGAGTTTGAGGTAACCTCAAGCGCGGTTTTGACTCCGCTTACGGATCTGGTAACCACCCCCTCGTCAGAGAGCACCGAGGCCAGATTATCGCGGGTGGTCTTTAAGGTATTGGTTCTGATAAAACGCCTGGGGCTTTCAGACAGGGCTTTGCGCTCGGACTCCCATTTGTCACCAAGCTCTTTTTTACCTATCTCATCAAGCCACAGCGGGCATCCCTGGTTTAGGAGCGGATCATTCTGCGCCTCGCCTATGCGTTTTTTTATCCCCTGACGGTCGAAATTCTCTTCCCCGGTGATCTCAGGCAGAGTCCAGTGCATGTACTCACAGTAGGTAAAAAGCAGTCTTCCAGGGTGGTTCTGAAAATCCGAGGGGCGTTTTAAACCAGCGGCATAGGCGTAAAAGGACAGACGCTGGAACATCGCGTTGATATTGCGGATGATGAATCCCTGCTCGACCGGATCAATCTTGACCTTGGAGAACCAGTAGGCATAAGCGCGGTCAAGCAACTTGTCCTCACACAGAACATCACGCAGTATGGACATCACAAGCCGGTTCTGGAAGGCCGAGAACCCGGTGTGATGGATATAGCGGCGTGAGGCTTTACCATTTTCCCGGTCGCTTTTCGCGTATGGAGCCCTGCCCGGGCGCGACGCTTTGTCAGAGAAACGGCCTTTTTTTGAGAAACCGCGCCCCTCAGAGCTCTTTCCATGACCACGCAGGGCGTTTTCATCACGTGAAGGCCTATGAAGACTCAGTCTGCCGCGACTGTATTCATTTTTTAACACGCCATCAGTGTGACCTGCTCTCTCAGGGTTATCTCTGCCAGCGCTTTTGAGTGCTTTATCCATTCTAAAAATCCTCAGAACCTTTTTGTTTGCCTGTAACTTTTTGTTGGCTTCTTTCGTTTCGCTGTTGTCGATTGTGATTTTCTACTATTATTTACCATCACTTTTATTTTTGCCGGTCTTGTGGGGCTTGATCCCAAAACCTGACTGTTTTAGCGAGAACCCCTCGGAGTTTTTCCAGACATCAAGCCCGTTGCGCACATTGCCCGTGACTATGGCCGCCGCCAGACTTGGGCTTTGCACCTTCAAATCCCTGGTCAGGGTAAAACAGTTATGCTCAGGGCACAGCGTAAGTCCTCCGTCATCGAGCAGACTCTCTCTGATTTTTTTTACATGCTCTGGCAGAGAGCTTACCGTCTCAAGCGCTGCCATCGAGTCCTTTATGAGTACAAATGAGGGGGCTGAGCGTGAACCATCAGGATAACCATGAGCCGTGATTTTGCCTTTTCTTAAGGTATAGATCTCATCTGCCGCCACGCCCTTGCGTTTTTTAGTCATGGAGCGCAACAGCAGCAGTTCCTCATATATGGCAATCGGCATTACGGCGTGAGTCTTGTTGCCGTTGCCATCGGTCAGAAAATAGATCCCGTCCTTCATTTGACCTCGCGATTTGCCGCTAGGATATCAGAAAATATCAGCTCAGAATTAAAAAAGAAAACAAAGGCCGCCTTAAGGCGGCCTTTGCGCAGAAGCTCTGGTTTTACTGTCTGTAGGTCTTGAGGAAATGCTCGAGGCGATCGCCTGCCTCGTTTATCACTTCCTCAGATGGCAGGAAGACCACGCGGAAATGATCAGGCACCGGCCAGTTGAAGCCGGTTCCCTGCACGATAAGCATCTTCTCCTGCTTTAGCAGATCCATGGCGAATTTCTGATCGTCCTTGATGTTAAAGCGTTTGTCGAGCTTGGGGAACATGTAGAGTGCGCCGTGCGGCATGACTACGCTTACGCCCGGGATGGCGGTAAGGCGGTCATACATCGCCTGACGCTGGCGGTAGAGTCTTCCGCCAGGGATTATGAGCTCGTTGATGCTCTGGTATCCGCCAAGCGCGGTCTGAATGGCGTACTGCAAAGGCACATTGGCGCAGATGCGCATGGCCATCATCATGCGAAGCCCGTCGAGGAATCCGCGGTTGCGCTTGGCAGGTCCCGTAACCATTACCCATCCCATGCGGAAGCCGCAGGAGCGGTAAACCTTGGAAAGACCGTTGAAGGTGAGGATTGTCAGATCATCGGCAAGAGTCGCGATGGAACGGTGGGCGACATCGTCATAAAGGATCTTATCGTAAACCTCATCGGCGAACACCACCAGATCATGCTTTCTCGCGAATTCAATAAACTGCTGCAGAACCGGGGTAGGGTAGACGGCGCCTGTAGGGTTATTGGGGTTTATGAGCACCAGAGCGACCGTGCGCGAGGTTACCTTCTTCTCCATGTCCTCAAAATCAGGGAACCAGCCTGCCTGCTCATCACACATGTAATGAACCGCCTTGCCGCCGGCGAGGTTAACGCCCGCGGTCCACAGCGGATAGTCAGGAGCCGGCACCAGCACCTCATCGCCGTTGTTTAAAAGGGCGTTCATGGTGGTGGTGATTAGCTCTGAGACGCCGTTGCCGATGAAGATGTCATCGACATCAACGTTCTTAAGCCCGGCCTGCTGATATTTCTGGGCAATGGCCTTGCGCGCCGAGAAAATGCCGTTTGAAGGGCAGTAGCCGTCGGCGTTTGGCAGGTTGCGGATGACGTCCTTGATCACTTCCTCAGGGGCCTTGAAACCAAAGGGAGCGGTATTTCCTATATTGAGCTTTAGGATGCGCTCTCCGGCCTCTTCCATACGTACGGCTTCCTGATGGATTCTTCCGCGTATGTCGTAGCAGACATTGTCAAGCTTGTGCGATTTCTGAAGCAGTTTCATAAAGTGGCCTTTTTTTCTTGGTTTTAATCTTAATCGTGTCTGTCAATATTAGCACCATGACGGTGCGCGTGAGACCTGGTTAGCTAATCCCGCTGATCTTAGCGGGCTTTCTGCTTTACGAGATCTTTAAAAATCCCTTCCCATGGCGCGTCCCTCATAGATCTGCTCGAGAATATAGCGCTCGTAGCCCAGTGTGGGCGAGGCCATACGGTGAGATCTTACGGCGTCGCGTTGCCTCGGTGGCAGTGAGATATTGTTGGTGAAGATCACGAAAGGAACCTTCTGCCCCGATCTCGTGGTCAGGATCCCGGCAAGATTTGAGGTGTTGGTAAGCGTTCCGGTCTTGGCCGTCACATTGTCCTTAAGCGGGGAGTTTACGGTAGAGGGGCGCCAGTGCATGGTTCCGCTCTGACCTGCGACCGGCATCAGCTCAAAGAAATGCAGCTCCGAGTCGTGCTTTAGCGCGTAATCAAGCGCGTCTAACAGCTGACGCGGGGTTATGAGGTTATGCGGGGAGAGTCCGGAGCCATCAACCTGATAGGAATCCCCCAGATTTACATGCGCGTATTTTGAGAGAATGGAGCGCATGGCCTGGGCTGAGCGCCAGTAGGTCGCGCTCTGATGGTAATACTCGGCCGCGGTGTTCTTGGCGATTGCGTCAGCGTAAAGGTTGTTTGAACGGTAGAGCATGTAGCGTATGAGCTCTTTCAATGGCGCCGAGTCAAGATAGCTGAAATCGGCGTAGCCGGACGGCGCGCTGTGGTAAACCTCAATACCGCCATGGGCGATCCCAAGCGCGTTTAAGGTCTTCTCGGTCCAGTCAATGCCCCACTTGTCGGCATCGGCGACAGATAATGAAAGGGGCCAGGGAGCGTTGTTTTTTTGAATGGGCACGCAGCCTGTCACGTGGTAAGCGTTCTCACGGTAGAGATCCGCCTCAAGCTCGCAATCCCCGCCATAATCTGATGGGGCGATCCCTATGGCGTCAGACCAGACCCTTACGGGGGAGTCGGATGAGAGCACCGCGTCAGCCTTTTTGCCAACGCCATGAGGCTGAAGCTGGGCAAAGGCGCAGTTGCGGTTGATGATCACCGCGGCGGCCGGAGCGGTAAAGCAAACCGGCAGATCGTCCCAGGACCAGCCCTGTCCGCGGCTGCGTCCGCCAAAACGGCTTAGATCCAGGATAACCGGACCTTCAATGCGCTTAACTCCGGCCTTCTGGAGCATGGCAAGAAGCTGTTTGTATTTTCCCGACGTCATGGTCGGATCGCCTGAGAACCTGACGCTGATGCCGCCCTTTAGGGTTCCCTTATCATCAAGCGCAAGTGTTCCTGAGGATGAGATAAGCTCGCGCTTTACGGCAAGCGCGGTGCGGATCTTGTAGTCAGGCCCAAGATACAAAAGAGCGGACAGCGCCGTCAGGATCTTCTGGGTTGAGGCAGGATGCATGTAAACATCAAAATTCTGCCCGTAAACCGTATCAGACCCCGGCAGACGGTAGGCAACGCCTATGTCGGTTCCGGCAACCGGAACCGGGCTTGCCGGAACGGCCATAGCCCTGACCGACACGGCAAGCATAGCCGCGCAAAGCGCATAAGCTGTTTTGTGAAAAAGGTCATGAGGCAGCATCATTGAAGTTCCTTTTAAAGCCTGACGTTTTATTTGGATTTCGGGGTACAGGCGCCCATTATAGGGCTTTCACAAGCTCATCTTCAAAGGCGCGTTCTATCAAGGACAATCCCGCTTACACGCAGATCCGTCAGTCAGAGATCTTCCGGATCGTTCAAGACCGCAAACGCATATTACCGTCATAAAAAGAACATCTGACGGGATCTTAGCCAAAAAATTCCCTGAAAATGTGACCGTTGCCATGAGATCTTCGCCAAATTCAGGACAGCGAATCCGCCATACATATAATGTGTACTTAGTATTTGGTTTAATTCACTCACACACAGGAAGATTTCAATGAGCAAGATCCTGCAGATAACTCCCGACAGTGTAACCATCGGCCTTTCCAATGGCGGAATAAAGGATGTTCCACTGGCCGCGATTAATTTTCCGCCGAAGATCGGCATGGAGGTTGAGGTATACGAGGATCAGAACCGGCTGATTGTTACCCCGACCCCGTCATCAGCGGCGGCGTTTGAATTTGTGCCGGAGGGCAAGAAGAAGGTCAACAAGATTGCCTATTGCCTGCTCGCGTTCTTTTTAGGTGGTATCGGAGTTCACAAGTTCTACGCCGGCCACATGATACTTGGGATAATCTATCTCCTGTTCTGCTGGACCTTGATTCCGGGGCTCATCGCGCTGATTGAGCTTATCATCGCCATCTGCAAGCCCGCCGACGCCAACGGCATGATCGTGGCGTAAAAGCCCTGACCGCGCTTTGCAAATTCATCCGGCCTGTCGTTTCAGGCAGGTCGGGTTTGGCGTGCTAAAATTGCCGCATGCGCCCGGCGCTGTCCGCGGCGCTGAAATGACTTAGGAGAATAATTCATGATCATTGAACCACGCGTGCGCGGTTTCATCTGCGTTACCACCCATCCTGAGGGCTGTGCTGCCCACGTCAAGTCACAGATTGACTATGTCAAAAAACAGGGCAGGTGCCCCAATGGCCCTAAAAAGGTTCTGATCATCGGCGCTTCAACCGGCTATGGTCTGGCCTCCCGTATCAGCGCCGCTTATGGCAGCGGAGCGGCCACCTTAGGCGTTTTCTTTGAAAAACCCGGCAGCGCCAAGCGTCCGGGTACCGCCGGCTGGTACAACACCGCGGCGTTCACCAAATTCGCAAGAGCCGACGGGCTTTATGCCGAGAACATCAACGCTGACGCTTTCTCTGACGAGTGCCGCGCCAAGGCAATTGAGATCATAAAGCGCGATCTGGGCAAGATCGATCTTATGGTTTACTCTCTGGCAGCCCCGGTGCGTAAGGTTCCCTCAAGTGGCGAGGTCGTCCGCTCATCCCTAAAGCCTATTGGCAAGGCCTATACCTCAACCGCGGTTGATACCAACAAAGACGAGATAATCACCTCGACTATTGAGCCTGCGACAGATGAGGAGATCAAAAACACCGTTACCGTCATGGGCGGTCAGGACTGGGAGCTGTGGGTTAAAGCCTTAGATGAGGCGGGGGTGCTCGCCGACGGCTTTAAGACCGTAGCCTACTCATATATTGGCGCTGAGCTGACCTGGCCTATCTACTGGGGTGGCACTCTCGGCAAGGCCAAGGAGGATCTCGACCGCGCCGCCAAAGCAAACCGCAGCGTTCTTGCCAATGTAAAGGGCGACTCCAGAGTCGCGGTGCTAAAGTCGGTCGTAACTCAGGCCTCATCAGCCATTCCGGTAATGCCTCTTTATATATCTCTTGTGTTTAAGGTCATGCGCGAGAAGAAGTGCTATGAGTCGGTTATAGAGCATATCTTCAGGCTGTTTAAGGACAATCTTTATGGCAGCAAGCCTGAAATGGACAAGGATGGCCGCATCCGCAACGACACTTGGGAGCTTCAGGCTGATGTCCAGAACAAATGCAGCGAGCTGTGGAAACAGGTAACCACACAGAACCTGCGTCAGATTTCAGATTATGACGATTACAAGAAGCAGTTCCTGCAGCTCTTCGGATTTGATATCCCGGGCGTTGACTATAAAGCCGATCAGAACCCTGAGGTTGAGATCCCGGGACTCGTAAATCTGGTTGAAGCGAAAAAATAAAACTAAAATAAGGGTCTGGCTGGCCTCGTAACCGTCAGATCTGGTTAAAAAGCGCCGTCTGAATGCCCAATCGAAGAGGAATATTCAGACGGCGTTCTTGTCTTAAGGCAAAGCTTATTTCTGTCTTTCCTCTGATTGTCATTTCAGGCCTGAACTTTGACGCGAATGCCTTCAAATTTTAAAGCTGATACAGATGGTATATAGGAAAGAAGCCTAAGCTACATTGGTGGTGGGTACGCTAGATCACATTGAGTCCGTGATGTCCGGCTTTTATAGGAAAACGGTATGTTGTCAGACGAGCCTGTAATACTGACATAACACTGGCGCTATTCTTAACTTACATAAGGATCGGAGTAACTTCCGAATAGAGCTATAAGAGGTCTGAAATTATTCTTAAGGTTTAGGAGATTTAGAGCACGGTGTAAGCGTAAAAGCCTTATCGTATCAGTATATCCGCGCTTTTATTTTTTTTTCTGTGGTCACGCTAGAGTTATTTAAATGTCAGTCCAGCCGTACGTAGCCCCTGGCTCAAAACTTATCCGTTGCGCAGGCCACCTGTTTCAACGCAAATTTGACTATGTGGCAGATATTCAATTAGTTTCTAGTGAGCGGAACAGATTTTAAGACCGATAATCCATTTATCGGTCATAAATCAGACTAACTTCCGAAAGGAGTAATGGCGTGATTGAAAGAAAACGATACCTTGAGAAACTTATCAGGAAGCAATGGAACGGTCGGATTAAGATCGTCACCGGGATCAAAAGGTGCGGAAAGAGCACTCTGCTTTTTGAGATCTTTAAAGATTATCTTTATAAACAAGGAGTTCATGATTCTAACATCATTTCCATCGCGCTTGATGATGACCTGAACTCGTCATTGCTGGATCCGGGTAAATTGTCTTCTTTTGTCAGAGAGAGAACGTCTGACAAAGATCAGAAATATTACGTCCTCATAGATGAAATCCAGTATGCGATCAGCAAAGAAGAATTACGCGACAAGGATGCCCCGGTAAGACTCTATGGAGTCCTGAACTGTTTTCTGCGCCTGAAGAATATCGATGTTTATGTTACTGGAAGTAATTCTAAGATGCTCGCATCCGACATCGCGACTGAGTTCAGAGGCCGCGGGGATGTCGTAAAGATGTATCCTCTTTCTTTCGCGGAATTTTATGCCGCGGCGGGACTTGAGAAACAGGATGCCTACAATGAATACAGTATGTACGGCGGTATGCCATATCTTTTAAGCCTGAGACTAGATGATGACAAGACTGAGTATCTTTCTGATCTTTTTAATGAAATATACCTTAAGGATATTGAGGACAGATATACGATCGCTCTGCCTTCGGTTTTAAGATCACTGACCGATGATCTCTGCTCCTCAGTTGGGTCTCTGACGAACGCCAGCAAGATAGCAAGAACCCTTCAGAGCGCGCGGCATATCCATGTTGATGCGGAAACTATAGCGACCTACCTTAATTACCTGACCGAGAGTTTTCTCTTTTCAAAAGCGAAGCGTTATGACGTCAAGGGCAAGAAATATTTCGAGTATCCATCAAAATATTATTGCGCCGACATCGGACTTAGAAATATCCGGCTTGGCTTAAGGCAGCAGGAGGAGACTCACATAATGGAGAACATTATCTACAACGAGCTTCTCTGCCGGGGGTTGCTTGTGGATGTCGGGGTAATTCCGATTACAGAGAAAAACTCTGAAGGAAAATGGACGCAGAAAAATTGTGAAATTGACTTTGTGGCAACCAGGGGAAGCAAGAAATACTACATCCAGTCCGCGTTCAATATGGATGAGCCTGAAAAATCACAAAAGGAGCTCAGGCCACTTAGGGCGGTCAGGGACTCCTTCAGGAAGATTGTTATTTCGAAGTCCTATGGGAAGAGCTGGTTTGACGATGATGGGATCTTAAGAATAAATCCGACTGATTTCCTTTTGGATCCTGAAAGCCTTGATCGCTAATTGTCCTGATAATATGCCCGGGGTCTAAATTATTCAGCATCCAGCGCGCTACCCCGGCGCTGTGGTGTGACAATTTTGGGAGCAAGGCAGAAAGTTTTGTCTTATGTCGCGCAGAGGGAGCTAGCGCCTTCTATTGCGCATTCCCATCGGCTTATTTAAGCCTCTTGGTAGCGATCACGCATTTCTTGCCATAAAAGACTAACCCGACCGCGGTCACATTTAAGGTCTCATCCTGATCCATAAATTCCCGCGCGTAGTCTTTATCCTCTATCTGAGCTATAGCTTTCTGCGCGTAAGCTTTTGCCTGCGTCAGGTTAGTCGCTACCTTGATTTCAATTACCATAGCGCTCAGATCATCGTCAAAACTGAACTTTATA
>SFGV01000058.1 GCA_004557545.1 Succinatimonas hippei | reverse complement strand
CGCTTTCGACTAACTGTCCTTTGTTCACAATAGACTCCTGTTTTACTTTTTTATAACCCCCGGATGGGTTGAGCCTGAATGGCTTGCTGTAGCCAACCGCAAGGGTATGTGGTAATTATGCACACCCTGCGGATGATTTCTTAAGATCTTTGTCAAAAATTAGATCCAGTCCAAAAAAACAGCATCAAAATCGTCTGCCGATGACTGGTATTAAGCCATTTAACCCTCTGATGTGATATAAGCGGGCAAAACGCGAACCCAAAAAAACGCCTGAACTTTCAGTTTCTGTCTATTGGATCATGCTTCACCGGATGCTGGTTTAAGAACTCAAGCACCTTCGGAAGGAGATCATCTTCAATAGTTCCAAGGGCTTTTCTTACTTCCAAAGCCTTATCCTGCTCGCCAACCGCGTCCAGATCATCAACGAAGTCGCGAAGCACCGGCAGCACGTTCTCAATCTGCACGCACATGGGACGCACGATCCTGAGAATGGAGTCGGTGTTTTTCTCATCGACAGTCGCTAAAAGCGCGCTGATGCGTTTTGAGGATATCAGGAGGGCGCCGACAGCCTTTAATCTCAGCTCTATCTCATCTGTGATCTGATCATGCTCCGCTTTGCCCTCACCTTCCTGAGCGTTCGCGGTAACCTCAGGGGCGTCCCCGGCAGAAGGCTCGGAAATACCCGCGATCTCAACTGATTCAACACTGTCGGTTTTCTCGCTCTTATCCATTTAAAACTCCTTGTTACTGCGCTCCGGCGTCATGCCCTGCTGTGTTATCAGCAGAGTTATCAAGAGATTTGGCGCCAGCTTTCCATTCGGTAGTAGGAACAAATTCCTCAGGATCGTTTAAAAGCGCGCGTTTTAGCACTTCCTCAATACGCGATACCGGGACTATCTCTATCCCTTTCTTTATCTTATCGGGCATATCCCAAAGATCCTTCTCGTTCTCCTTTGGAATGAGCACGGTACGGATCCCGCCGCGGAGAGCTGCAAGCAGCTTCTCCTTAAGCCCACCTATTGGCAACACGTCACCACGCAGCGTGATCTCACCTGTCATGGCGACATCCGCCCTGACAGGGTTTCCGGTTACAGCTGACACTATGCCGGTTACCATACCGACACCCGCCGAAGGTCCTTCCTTAGGAGTCGCGCCCTCAGGAACATGTACGTGAATATCGCATTTCTCATAGAAGGATGGATCAAGCCCTAATCTTGGGGAGAGCGTGCGGACCAGGGTTATCGCCGCAGTGATCGATTCCTTCATCACGTCACCCAGCTTGCCCGTGAGAATATGCTTGCCTTTGCCGCTGTTGGCCACCACCTCAAGCTGCAGTATGTCGCCGCCCAAAGATGTCCAAGCAAGACCGTTTACAAGACCGATCTTGTTGTCTTTAAGACGTGAGGTGAAATCATAGCGGCGTGGTCCGAACATCTTCTGGAGATCGGCAATCTCAATCACGCGCTTTTTGATCTTGCGTGAACGGGATTTTTTGGTCCCAGAGAGCATGTCTTCCTTAACACTCTTGCGGCAAAGTCCGTTTATCAGTCTTTCAAGCCCGCGCACTCCAGCCTCATGGGTGTAGTAGCGAATAAGCTCGGTGAGCGCCTCATCTGAGATCTCAAACTCATCCTTAGTGAGGTTCGCGAGTCTCATTTCCTTGCCAATGAGATGATCCCTGGCGATGCGGAACTTCTCATCCTCGGTATAGGATGAGAGGTCGATGATCTCCATACGGTCAAGCAGAGGCTCTGGAATTGAGTAGCTGTTGGCCGTAGTAACGAACATGACATTTGAAAGATCGTAATCAATCTCAAGATAGTTATCCTGGAAGGACTTGTTCTGCTCAGGATCCAGCACCTCAAGCAGCGCTGATGCCGGATCGCCGTGCACGTTATCCTGACCTACCTTGTCTATCTCGTCTAACAAAAACAGCGGATTATTGACCCCGGCTTTGATCATATTGGTGATGATCCTGCCCGGAAGCGCTCCGATATAGGTACGGCGGTGTCCGCGGATCTCCGCCTCATCGTACACTCCGCCCAGCGACATGCGCACGAACTTGCGTCCGGTGGCTTTGGCTATCGACTGGCCAAGCGAGGTCTTGCCGATGCCCGGGGGTCCCATCAGGCAGATGATAGGTCCGTGAATACGGTCTGATTTGGCCTGAACGGCAAGATACTCGAGGATGCGGTCTTTAACCTTATCAAGACCGTAATGATCCTCATCAAGGCATTTCTTGGCGCGTACCAGATCATGGCTCACCCTGGTAGCCTCCTCCCAGGGCACTGAGAGCAGCGTTTCGATGTAATTGCGCTCAATCGTGCTCTCTGAATTGGCGCCTGACATTCCGGCGAATTTCTTAATCTCGCGCTCTATGCGCTCATGAACATAATCAGGAGCCTTGAGAGCTTTATTCTTGCGGTGGTAATTCGCCACATCATCATCGTTGGAGTCATCCTGCCCCAGCTCTTTTTTGATGGCGCGCAGCTGCTCGTTTAAGTAATACTCCTTCTGATTGCGCTCGATGGCGGCCTTGGCCTGATTGAGCACCCTCTCCTGAAGCTCGGAGCGGTAGTTGTAGCCGTTCAGAATGGTGATCAGGATCTGAGCGCGCTCACATGGGTCAGTTGTAGTGAGCATCAGCACCTTGGTTGGCTTATCAAGGTCAATTATCTGAGCGAGCACGTCAGTGATGTAAGAGAGGCTGGCGTCCTGAAGGGTCTTCTCGTAGATCTCAGGCGTCAGAACCTGCGAGAGCGAGTTGCGCAGGCTTTCAGGTCCCTTTTCACGCGCGTAATCAAGGCTGGTCTTTAGGATATCCTTGTATCTCTTCTCCTTGCCTAAATCAGGCGATTTGTCCTCAAGTACATCGGCTGTGGCAAGCAGATATCCTGACTCATCCTCAGGCATTTTAAGATTTACCAGTCTTACCCTGTTATAGCCCATGATCACGGCTATCTGGCGCCCGTCTTCCTTTCGCTTGTTCTCAAATGAAACCAGATTGCAGATGACGCCAATGTCGTATATGCCGTTTCTGTCAGGAGAAATGACAGACTCATCCTTCTGTAAAAAGGCCATAACCGCGGGATACTTTCCATCGGCGACGGCTTTAAAAGCGTTAGTGGTAAGCACTCTGCCTACCGCCATCTTGATTTTGGTATCAGGGGTAAGGGCAAGACCGCGTAGCGCAACGGCGGGCAGCTCAACTCTGCCTGTAAGTTTTTTCTGTTCAGGCTTGCTTTTCTCTGTCTGAACGGCGCTCTGATTATCTTTGTTCCGGGTATCCATCTTAACTTATGCCTCCTTACACGCGGGGCTGTTGTATTTTGCTGTCAGTTCTATCTTACTTGCGCTGTCAATTCCTCGCGCAGGATTTAGTTTTTACTGACAAATCGGGCCCTGGCGGGAAGCCAGAGCCCGGCCATAGCTATAAATCTGGTTATGAGACTGACTGCTGATCTTTGCGGATTATCAGCGGCTCCTTGCCCTCACGCACAACGCTCTCGTCAACTACGATCTTGGCGACATCGTGAACTGAAGGAATGTCATACATGGTATTGAGCAATAATCCTTCAACGATTGAACGCAGTCCGCGAGCGCCAGTATGACGTTTGATGGCGGCGTCAGCTATGGCCTCAAGGGCTTCCTTGGTAAACTCAAGATCAACCCCTTCAAAGCCCAGCATAGCCTCAAACTGTCTGATGATGGCGTTCTTAGGCTCCCTGAGCACGCGGATGAGCTCATCCCTGCTAAGCTCCGAGAGCGCAGTGATAACCGGCATACGTCCCACAAACTCAGGGATAATGCCGTATTTAACCAGATCATCAGGCTCTACCTTGCGGTATTTATCAGAGAGAGTCATACGGTTATTCTTACCGATGACTTCAGCTCCAAAGCCTATGCCTGAGTGCTGATCAACACGTCTTTCGACTATCTTATCAAGACCGTCAAAAGCACCGCCGCAAATGAAAAGAATTTGCGAGGTATCAACCTCGATCATCTTCTCCTGAGGATGCTTGCGTCCGCCATTGGGGGGAACTGAGGCGACGGTCCCCTCGACAAGCTTCAGCAGAGCCTGCTGAACGCCCTCGCCTGAGACATCACGGGTTATGGACGGGTTCTCTGATTTTCTGGCGATTTTGTCTATCTCATCGATGTAGATGATGCCCTTCTGGGCTTTCTTGACATCAAAATCGCAGTTCTGAAGCAGTCTGACGATGACGTTCTCAACATCCTCGCCTACATATCCCGCCTCAGTAAGAGTGGTGGCGTCTGACATCGCGAAGGGCACGTTTAAAAAACGCGCCAGAGTCTGAACCAGCAGGGTTTTGCCTGAACCGGTAGGACCTATCATCAGGATGTTCGACTTGCCAAGCTCCACATCGGTGTCAACACCGGTGTGACGCAGACGCTGGTAGTGATTGTAAACGGCAACCGAGAGCACTCTCTTGGCGTCATCCTGTCCGATGACATACTCATCAAGATGCTTTGCTATCTCATGAGGAGTAGGAATATGCTCAAGATCAAGCCCAGCGTTATGGGCGCCCTTGCCATCTTTATTCGCCGCGCCCTGTGAGACCAGCATCTGATGGCATCTTTCGATACAGTCAGAGCAAATGGCGTAGCCATCACGGGAGCGCAGCATTTTGCGGGTAGGCGATGCCGACTTTCCGCAGAAGATACACCTGGTGTGTGATTCAGCCATTAGTTAGTCCTCCGTGGATCCTTTCTTATCGTCTTTGCCGGTTATCTCATTACGATTGGTGATCACCTTGTCGATAAGACCGTATTCACGCGCCTGCTCGGCGGTCATGAAGTTGTCACGATCAGTATCCTTAAGCAGCTCATCAACCGATCTGCCGGTATGCCTGGCGAGAATACCACTTAAGAGTTTCTTTAATCTTACGATCTCGTTGGCGTGGATCAGAATGTCGGATGCCTGGCCCTTTACACCGCCCAGGGGCTGGTGAATGAGGATCGAGGAATTGGGGAGCGAGTAACGCTTGCCCTTGGCTCCTCCCGCGAGCAGGAATGATCCCATGGACATAGCCTGACCTATGCAAAGCGTGCACACATCAGGTTTGATGTACTGCATGGTGTCATAGATGGCAAGTCCTGCGGTCACTGAGCCGCCCGGTGAGTTGATGTAAAGGTAAATATCTTTGTCTGGATCTTCAGATTCAAGGAACAGCAACTGGGCTACCACCAGATCGGCCATCTGATCCCCGACCTCGCCGGTTAAAAAAACCACGCGGTCTTTGAGTAATCTTGAAAAGATGTCGTACTGGCGCTCCCCGCGTCCGGTCTGTTCGACAACGTACGGGATGAGCGATGAAAGCCTGGTTTCAGACATTGTGTTGCTGTTCCTCCATGGGCTGCCCCTTTTAATGAATTATCGGGGCAGTAGTTAATTACTTGTTGTTGACGGCCTGATCAAAGGTGATCTGCTCTTCACCGTCAAAAGCCTTCTGGCCGATAAGGTCAAAGAGCTCAATGCTGTAGGCGTTGTTGCGGATAGCGTTCATGAGACGCTTGTCCTCACGTACCTGCTTCTTGTAGTCCTCAGGATCCTCATAGGCGCTGGAGAGGGTGTTGATAAGATCATCAACCGCCTTGTCGCTGGGCTGCTCGTACTTAAGAGCCTGCTTAACGGCGCCAAGGATCTCAAAGACTCTGGCCTGTCTTACGGCCTCATCGTGATAGAGCTCATCTTTGTTCAGTGACTCAGGCAGGGTCTTAAGACCATACTGTCTTAACTGCTGCAGTCTGCTTTCCTTGAGGCTTCCAACCATGGACTTGACAGTAGCATCGGCAACCTCGAAATCGCCATACTGCTTGAGCAGAGCGTCAACCAGGGCGTTCTCGTTGCGGGTGTTTACAGCGCGCTTGAGTTCACGCTCCATGTTTGAACGAAGCTCTGAGCGGAACTTCTCAAGATCGCCATCCTTAATTCCGTAGATCTTCATGAAGTCAGCGTTGACCTCGGGCAGTACGCGCTCTTCAACGGCGTTGACGGAGATGTCAAAATCAGCGTCCTTGCCGGCAAGATCTTTGGCCTGATAGTCCTCAGGGAAGGTTACCTTGATGGTGAACTTGTCACCGGCCTTGTGACCTTTGATCTGCTCGGTAAAGCCCGGGATCATGGAATGACTGTCTACATCAAGGGAGAAGTCAGTCGCCTTGCCGCCCTCAAATTCCTGACCATCGATACGACCGGTGAAATCAATGCGGGCCAGAGTGCCGTCACCGACAGCAAGACCGTCTTTGGTTTCCCACTTGCCCTGGCTTTTGCGCAGTGTCTCGATCATCTTGTCGATATCGGCGTCGGTTACGCTTGAAACAGCCTTCTTGACTTTGAGCTCCTCAAGAGGCTTGAACTCAAGCTCAGGATGAACCTCAAGAGTAATTTCGTAGTTGAACTCGCTGTCCTTTGAGGGGAATTTCTTAACATCAACTGAAGGACGGCCGGCCATCTTCTCTTCAAGCTTTGATTCCTTGATGGCATTGCCTATGGTCTTCTCAATGAGGTCATCCATGGCACCGGTTAAGATATCCGGACCAAAACGGGACTCAAGGATCTGTAAAGGAATATGTCCTTTACGGAAGCCGTCGATGCGGGCCTTCTTGGAGACTTTCTTTAAATTGTCGGCATAAGCCTTGCCAAATTCTTCTTTTGAGAGGGTGACGTTCAGAAGGTATTTGAGTCCTTCTTTTTTCTCAGTTGAAACCTGCATTTTTTCCTCGTTAAGGCAGCAGAAACTAATCCGGCGCGATCCTCTGAAACGGGATCTTTACCGGAAACTAATTACCGGTGTAATAGTGCCTTTAAAGACAGGTTATGTTTTCCAAGGCACCGCGAAAATCTTCTACAAAAGCGCGGGCATGTCATGCTCCGGGCATTTTGCAAAACTTGAGTATTATACTCATTGCAAAGAGATTTAAGCAATACAAAGTACCCACACAGGGGGTGGAGAGCGCATGAATTCAATGCTCAGGGCCGGGATTATCGAGGGCTTTTACGGTCATCCATACAAAGAATACACAAGGCTTGCCATGATAAGAATGGCGTCATACCTTGGCTTTTCTTTCTATGTCTACGCCCCAAAAAATGACATTTCGCTCAGGAAGAGCTGGACTTACGAGCTCTCAGCGCAGGATGAAGAAAACCTCGTCCATTGCTCATATATGACAAAAAACGCTGGTCTTGATTTTGCTTTTGGGATCTCACCACTTGGGCTTACGGCAAATCTTAATGCCCTGCTCCCTGTTTTTAAGGCAAAGGTTCAACGCCTCATGAGCGTAACAAGCGCGGATTTTGCCTGCCTGCTTTTTGATGATGTGCCAAATCAGTTCAGTGATCTTGGGAAAAGACAAAACTGCGTTATCAAAGCCATGAGAGAGGCTGCAGGTAAAGACACTGAGATCTGGGTATGCCCTACTACCTACAGCGATGATCCTATACTTACAAGGCTCTACGGCCCGACCGATCCTTCGTATTTCAGCGATCTCATATCAGGACTTGATAGCAGGATTAAATTTTTCTGGACAGGTCCTAAGGTTTTATCGCCAGGATTTAGCTATGAGGATATAAACCGCGCCGACAGTCTATTCAAAGGCCGTACGGTGATCTGGCATAACTATCCTGTAAATGATGGCAAAACCAGAGCCGACAGGCTTTATCTTGGGCCATATCAGAGAATGCGGCCATGCGCAGACAATAGAATTACCGCGGTAGCGGTAAACCCCATGACCGAAGGCGCGCTTTCTATGATCCCGCTTTCAACCCTGATTCCGGCGCTGGAAGGTAAACCTTATGACAGGTTACGCGCTATCAGAGATAACGCTGCAGGAGAACTGTTAGGACCTCACTCAGAGCAGATCCTGGATATCATCAGAAGAATTGAAAATCTCGGTTTAGAAGGGACAGCGCGAGACGCTCTCTGTGCTTTAAGGGCGCTTTGCAAAGATCAGAGCGGAAGTCTTGCCTGTGATGAAATCATTGATTTTTTAAATGGCAGATACGCCTTTGATCCGGAATGCCTGACCTGATGATTTTTTTTGACCATGCTACTTGCTAATGAGGTGAACGTCCCCCGTCTATAGAGGCGGGAACTTCCTGCTTCACCGAGAACAGCACTGCATACTCCGAAGAGTTGCGGCGACCTACGCTCTCTCCACAGGCGTCAATTCCCGTGCTACCCACGGTATTTGATGAGCTGATACTACCAAATAAGACAACAGGCTACTGTATGGCTTACGTAAATTCGCCAGCCCCGCCTTCATTCCACACCTAAGAGGTGGAGGACTTCTGGCGGATTAGGTTAAAAACAGATGACCGGGACTTATGACAGGAAAACCCTGTCCGCCCGGTCATGTCAGCCTTGAGATATCTGGTTATCAGGCTTTGAGATAATCGCTTACGTTCTTTTCTATACGCGAGAGCATGTCATCACTGTTGGTCTTGACGAACTTCTCGCCAGTGATGTGCTCATAGAGTTCGATGTAGCGATCGGAGATCGACTCAACAATCTCATCGGTCATCTCAGGAACAGTCTGTCCGGCCTTGCCCTGGAAGCCATTGTTCATCAGCCACTCACGCACGAATTCTTTTGAAAGCTGCTTCTGAGGCTCACCCTTGGCAAAGCGCTCCTCATAGCCATCCATGTAGAAATAACGGCTTGAGTCCGGAGTGTGGATCTCGTCCATGAGGTAGATCTTGCCGTCATGGGTACCAAACTCATACTTGGTATCAACAAGGATCAGACCGCGTTTCGCGGCGATCTCGGTGCCGCGCTTGAAGAGCGCGAGGGTGTATTTCTCCAAAAGCTCATACTGCTCAGGAGTAGCAAGACCGCGTTTTAAGATCTCAGCCTTTGAGATGTCGGCGTCATGCTCGCCGATTTCAGCCTTGGTGGTCGGGGTGATGATAGGCTCAGGGAACTTCTGATTCTCTTTCATGCCTTCAGGAAGCTTAACTCCGCAGATCTCGCGTACGCCGCTCTTGTAGGCGCGCCATGAGGATCCGCAAAGATAACCGCGCACGATCATCTCAACCGGGAAGCCCTTGCACATAACACCTACGGTTACGTTAGCGTCCGGAGTAGCCAGTTTCCAGTTGGGGCAGATATCAGAGGTAGCGTCCAGGAACTTGGCCGCGATCTGATTTAATACCTGTCCCTTAAAAGGTATGCCCCTGGGCAGGATCACGTCGAAGGCGCTGATACGATCGGTGGCGACCATCACCAGCTTCTCGTCATTGATGTTGTAAACATCGCGGACCTTGCCGTGATAAACGCTCTTTTGTCCCTGAAAATGAAAATCGGTTTTGGTTAATGCGTTATTCATCTTGACTGTTTCCCTTTAAAAGGTGAACCCCAATGTCAAATAAAGGATATGACCAGAAGATCTTTAAGATCCCCCGCCAAAACGGCTAATCGGATAAGACTAACGAGGTTTTAGATCGGCGCCATTATATCATCAGGCGCACCCAGACCAGTTTTTACTTAAATGAACACTAAAACTGCTTTAAATTTGAGCAGAGCCCAATATGCGACTTGGAATTTTCAGGAAAACGATGCTGTTGCCTATATAACACACCATGAGGCAATATCAAAACAAACCGAACAAAATGGGTTTAAAAGCATATCTGCTCAGGCTTTTACGGACCTGAGCAGACAAGACCCGAAAACATGTTTTGGCGAATTATTTACTCAAGCGTGAGCAGAAGCCCCATCTTGAATCTCTTGGTTGCCTTGACGTAATGCGCTCCGCCCTTGGCAAAATGGAAATTCTCACCTGCCTTGATGACATGCTCCTTTCCTTCATAGCCTATGATTCCCTCTCCATCGAGCGCAAATATAATCGCCTCTCCTGGCGCTGAATGCTGAGGAAGACCGCATCCGGCGTCAAAGGCCATGAGCGCGAACTTCATCTTGTCGTTGCGCACCACGTCCATATTGATGATCTTTCCTTCCTGATATGGAAGCAGATCAGCGAGTTTAAAAACCTCACCTGCTTTGATCACTTCGTTCATCTTGTCATTCCTCCCGACTACGATTTCCGTATAGACAACGCCTGTTGAAGTTCTCATGCCGACGCTCTTGTCAACAGGGGTAAAAACGCCCTCGCCCTGTGATAGTTCCACTGAGTATCCGTCCTGTCCGTATACCTGCATGGATCCGCCGGCTACAACAATAAACTTGTGATAAGGATGGATCTCCGCGCTGATGTCGGTATTCTTCGCGAGCGAGTAATAGGAGATCTTGGTCTCACCGTCACTTACTTCCTTTGAAATGGTGCACCCGGGTACCGGGGCGTTATCGGCAGCGATTGAAAATACTTGCCCAACTTTTTCTTTCATGCTCATTTGGTTCTCTCTTCAAACTGTGAGAGCATTATAGAAAGCGGTCATTTTTAACTACGTGGTTATAACCACCAAAGATTTTTTAGAAGTCGGATATGGACATCTCTATTATTAAAAACTCCATACTTTTCCAAGGGATGTCTGAAGATGAAATAAAGTCGTCACTGATATTTTTTAGCAGCAGAGAGGATACGTTCAAAAAAGGCACCTTTATCCTCCATGAGGGCGACTGTACTGACGAGATGGGATTTGTTATAAGCGGCAGGGTCACAATTGAGAGGGATGATATGGCGGGAAACCGCACCCTGCTTTCAGGTATTGAGCCCGGACAGTTTTTTGCCGAGACCTTTGCCCTGTTCCCTCAGGCGCCGCTTTTCGTAAACGCGGTCGCGACTACAGACTGTACCGTGCTCTTCTTCAGGCTTGGCGGGCTTAATAAGCTCCGATCATCCTCTGGGGAACCATGGATGCTTAAATTCGTGACTAACCTGCTTGCTATCTCATCACGAAAAAACCTGAAACTGTCCGCCAGAAATTTCTTTACCGCGCCAAAGACTATAAGAGAGCGCGTAATGGTATTTTTAAAATCCGTTTCAGTTCAAAAGAACTCTTATGAGTTTGAGATCCCATATAACCGTGAGCAACTTGCCGATTTTTTGAATCTTGACCGCACGGCTCTTTCAAAGGAACTGGGAAAAATGGAACGCGAAGGACTAATTGAGTATGACAAAAGCCACTTCAGACTCTTGTTCCTTACAAAACAGGCTAATTGAAAGAAAATTTCTCAGTCATTCCTTCAATGCTTTTAATGCTTCATTCAAGTCAGAGTACCCCTTCACCGATGGATCACGGGCAATACGCTCTGCTTCCTGTATTGCCGCAATAGTCACCTTGTTTGGTTGCTCTACTCGAAGATCAAAAAAATGCACAAAAAAATGTAGCATACAAGCTCACTAATTTAAATTATGAGAGTAGTAAATAATCATGATTATTGATTTTGGATATCAGCAGGCGTAATATTAAACGTGATAGCAGTAGCGACTCTTCTGCCATTACGGTAGTCCCATTACCACACACAGGGTCGGACATAGTAGTAAAACAGGGCTTAGTCACATTAGAAAGACTTTTATGTTTTGTCTCTCTTAGTTGATTTTGAACTGCTTACACTTACAAGAAAGGCGCCATCAGGCGCCTTTCATTTTTAACCTTTTAAAGGTTTATTCATTAAGCAACAGGGTGCTGCTCTTCCATCGACTTGATG
>SFGV01000057.1 GCA_004557545.1 Succinatimonas hippei | reverse complement strand
ATAACTGTGAAATGTCAATGGAATATATGGACAGGAACGGTATTCATGGGATTTACGCTAAGAACGCCCAGATCAGATCGTCTTTAATCTACCTTGGAATAGATACATTCCATTCTAATCAGTTCGGTGGCTGGTGGGGATGTATACTTCCCGCTAAGTTTATCCGCAAGGATAACCTGCCTCTTCCCTTATTCTTTCAGTTTGATGATCAGGAATACAGCTTCAGAAACAAACTGCAATACATCATGCTGAATGGACTTGCGGTATGGCATGAAGGCTTTTATAAGAAAATTGTCCCATCGAAAATGTATTTCTGGTTTAGAAACGCGTTTATAACAATCGCGCTTCGAAAATTTCGTTCATACACCAAATTTAAGGATTCGTTTGTACACGAGTTTAAAGTAGCGCTGACTCAGTTTGATTATGATAAAGCTGAGTGCATGCTTGACGGTTTTGATGATTATCTTAAAGGTCCTGACTTTGTGTTTAATCGGGATAAGGCTTTTAGAACATTTAAAAAAGCGTTAAGTCATAACAAGAAATTCAAACCACTCTATACCCTTAAAGGATATCAGGACATTGATTATAATAATCTTTGCCGGCATAACCATTTGCATGGTTTCAAGAAGAAGGTATTTAACCTCACTCTTAACGGTCATGCGTTTCCTCTGCCTCGAAAAAATAAACCAGCTTTCGCTTTTTATGACGCGGAAGACAAGAGACCGTATTACAGGAATTCAAACGTTGTCGCGATCAATCCTCATTTCATAACCTATGAGGAGAGAAAATTTGATTTTAAGCGCGGATTTAATCTTTTTGTGAGGCTGAAACGCCTTCTTTTAAAGGAAGCGTTTATTCACAAGAAGCTTATTTCGGAGTACGAAAAGAGCTATAAGAAAGTAACTTCTTATGAATTCTGGAAGGAGTACCTTAATATCTGAAATCGCAGGATCCTGAAAATGGATCCAGGTTAAGCGTTTTTTTATATAAAACCGGCTTTCATTTCAAAAGCCGGTTATGAGTCTCAGGCCTTCTGCAATGCCTGTTATGTGATGTCTAATTCACACCAGCCTCATGACGTGATGCTTCTTTGAGACAGGGTCATGCTTTTGGTCTGGTTCCTTCTATGGTCTTCATAACCGACGCGACCATTCCTGACAGATCTCCAAGATTATTTGGAACAATCAGGGTATTTCCGGTCTTGGCAAGATTAGAGAAAGCGTCGATGTAGCGCTCGGCTACCTTAAGGTTTACCGCGGTAAGTCCGCCTTCACCCTTTGAGGCCTCAGCTATCTTCGTGATGGCCTCGGCGGTGGCTTTAGCTATGGTAAGGGTTGCCTGAGCGCGGCCTTCAGCTACATTGATTTCAGACTGTTTCTCACCCTCGGATTTGGCGATCGCCGCCTCACGTGCGCCGTCGGCGAGGTTGATCTGCTCCTGTTTCTTACCCTCAGACTCAGCTATAACGGCACGCTTCTGACGTTCTGCGGTGATCTGCTGCTGCATGGCCTGCAGGATCACGGCAGGAGGGGTCAGATCCTTTATTTCATAGCGCAGAACCTTGACACCCCAGTTGAGCGCGGCCTCATCGATAGCCGCGACCACCTGGTTATTTATGACATCACGTTCCTCAAAGGTCTTGTCAAGCTCCATGCGGCCTATGACCGAGCGCAATGTGGTCTGGGCAAGCTGGGTTATGGCAAGCAGGTAATTTGAGGTGCCGTAGGAGGCTCTTTGAGGATCGGTTACCTGAAAGAACAGCACGCCGTCAACAGACAACTGGGTGTTGTCACGGGTTATGCAGATCTGGGACGGGGTATCCAGAGGGACTTCCTTTAAGGAGTGCTTGTAGGCGACACGGTCAATAAAAGGAATGATAAAGTTAAGTCCAGGGTTTAAGACCTTATTGAACTTGCCAAAACGCTCGATAACCCAGGCGTTCTGCTGGGGAATAACCTTAATTGACTTAACCGCGAAGATAATCGCGAGCACCAGCAGAATTACCGCCGCGACCGCGCCTTCTGAAACATAAGCTATAAAATCAAACATCTAAGCTCCTGACTTATAATAAAAATAAACGTAATCAGTTAAACAAATACTAAATTGCAGGCTTAGCGCTTTTTCTCGCGCAAAACCAGAATAGTTCCGTCAATATGGTCAATAACCCATATCCCCGGGGTAAGTTCTCCTGACACCGCTCTGGCCTCCCAGGTTGATCCGCGGTAGCTTACGCGGGATCTTCCGTCAACCACCTTGCCAACTGAGATCTCCCGTCCCTCATCAGGATATGAGGCGTCCTTGCTTCGTCTATCGCCTATTGAGCGCAGACGCCGTCTCATGATGTAGGCAATGATTACTCCAAGCGTGGTTACCACCGCCGCGATGAAAAAAGGCGCCGCGCCAGAGGGGAAGATCAGAGTGGCAAGAGCGCCGCTTAACGCTCCCGCCGCGAGCGCGAGCAGATAGATGGTGCCCAGGATCATTTCAGCTCCCAGGATCACGCAAAATGAGATGAACCAGAGGAGGGTTGGTGACATCTTAAAGCTCCTTGTCTATACCTGAAAAGAAAACCAGTCCAAGCCCGTCAAAGTGCGGCTAGGAGCCGCGCTTTGACTTCTTTCCTGATGAAAAGAAAGCTATGGATACTATAAAAAACGCCGCGACACAGAAGATCCGAAACTGTGGATCACCTGAGAGGATGAAGACCATCCCAAACGCCAGCATCATCAGAAGATACAGCAGGATGCTCGAATGAGCGCGTTTTGCAAATTTGCTTTCACTCACGTCATCGGCGGTTTTAAATGAAGGCCTGGCGGTATTAAATGGCGCTGAGTCTTTTATGTACACAGAAGGCGCGACCATGGCTTTGACCTGCTTTTTCTTATTCTTCTTATGGGGAAAGCTTACCGCCATCACGTCAGAGTCTTCTGAGATCATGGCGCTTTTGTCTGAATGAGCCTTATGCTCCAAAATCGCTTTTCTTGAGTCTGCCTCAAGCTGCGCGAGTGATTGCGCCTCAAGCTTTTCAATAAGCGAGACAAAATCCCCGTCTTTTGGATCTTCAATCCAGAAATCTGACACGAAAGTCCTCCGTGACGCTGTACCTATAAATAGTAGTATCCGCTTTGACCATGCCTCATGATACTAAAGATCAGAAATACCATTTTCAGGAAAATGAGTATTCAGTGACCATACTCTCACAAGAAGTGTGAGCGGATCTGCGAGGAAATTTTCGTATGAAAAAAGCTCGCGTATTAAGCATAGCCACAAGGCATCGGTAGTATAATGTGCGATCAAATTTTTACAGCTTCGCTTTTGGAGGTTTTATGCTGCGTATAGTTGAAGAAGCGCTCACCTTTGATGATCTGCTGCTGGTTCCGGCGCATTCTACCGTTCTGCCGGCAACTGCCGATCTGCGCACCAGGCTGACCTCCGACATTACCATGAATATCCCGATGATCTCCTCTGCCATGGATACGGTCACCGAGTCCAATCTGGCCATCGCTCTCGCGCAGGAAGGCGGCATTGGCTTTATTCATAAGAATATGAGCATAGAGCGTCAGGCTGAGGAAGTATCAAGAGTTAAGCGTTTTGAAAGCGGCATGGTAACCCATCCGGTTACCGTTCATCCTGACGCCACCATCCGTGAGGTCAGGCAGATGGCCGTAAAATACGGCTTCGGCGGCTTCCCGGTGGTTGACTCTCAGGAAAACCTGCTCGGCATCATCACCGGCCGTGATGTAAGGTTCGTGGTGGATGACCAGAAGAAGGTATCAGAGTGCATGACTCCCAAGCCAAGACTTATCACCGCCCGCGAGAATTCATCGCGAGAGGAGGTTCAGGCTCTGATGCAGAAGTACCGTATTGAGAAGGTTCTGGTTGTAGATGATACCTTCCACTTAAAGGGACTTATCACCGTAAAGGACTTCCAGAAATCCTCAAACAAGCCCAATGCCTGCCGTGACGCCTTAGGCAGACTCAGAGTAGGCGCCGCCATCGGCGCGGGCCCGGGCAATAACGAGGAGCGCGCTCAGGCTCTGGTTGAGGCTGGAGTTGACGTGCTTTTAATCGACTCCTCACACGGTCACTCTCAAGGCGTGCTCGATAAGATCAAGTGGGCCCGCAAGACCTATCCTAATCTTCCGATCATAGGCGGCAATGTCGCCACCGCCGAAGGCGCCCTGGCGCTTGCCGAGGCCGGGGTTAGCGCGGTAAAGGTCGGTATCGGACCTGGGTCAATCTGCACCACCAGAATCGTCACCGGTTGCGGCGTTCCGCAGATGACCGCGGTTTCAAACGCGGTTGAGGCGCTCAAGGGCTCGAATATAACCGTGATAGCTGACGGCGGCATCCGTTATTCAGGCGATATCGCCAAGGCTCTGGCCGCCGGCGCCAACTGCGTGATGGTGGGCTCGATGTTCGCCGGTACCGAAGAGGCTCCGGGTGAGATTGAGATCTATCAGGGCAGGGCGTTCAAGTCATACCGCGGCATGGGTTCGCTCGCCGCCATGTCACACGGATCAGCCGACCGCTACTTCCAGAGCGATAACGCCGCGGACAAGCTGGTGCCAGAGGGAATTGAAGGACGCGTGGCTTACAAGGGCGCTTTACGGGACATCATCCATCAGGAGATGGGCGGTCTGCGCTCTGCCATGGGACTTACCGGTTGCGCGACCATCGATGAGCTTCGCACCAAGGCTAAGTTCGTCAGGATCACCAACGCGGGTTACCGTGAGAGCCATGTGCACGACGTTACCATCACCAAGGAAGCGCCTAACTACCAGACTCACTGATCTAATCTGAAGGTTTATTCCGGAGTCTGAATTCTGTTTCAGGCAGGGTAAACCTGAGGCCGATGCCATCTGTCAGAGGATAAATATGAAAGTATTATGAAAGCCTCATGACAGATGGCACCGGCGTTTAATAAACTTATAAACAAACAGTTTGCATTCATACGAAAACTTTGACATCGGAGTTCTCTAATGCAGAAAGCAGATATCCATGAGGAAAAGATCCTTATTTTGGACTTTGGATCTCAGGTTACCCAGCTCATTGCCCGCAGGATCCGTGAGATCGGTGTTTATTGCGAGATCTGGCCATTTGACCAGTCAGATGAGAAGATCAAAGCCTTTGCCCCGGACGGAATAATCCTCTCAGGCGGTCCTGAGTCAGTGACTGAAGAAGGATCTCCAAGGGCGCCTTCCTGTGTATTCTCTCTGGGAGTTCCGGTTTTAGGTATTTGTTATGGTCTGCAGACCATGGCAGAGCAGCTGGGCGGAGCGGTTGAAGGATCTTCAAAGCGCGAGTACGGACACGCGAGCGTAAAGATCGTAAATTCCTGCCCGCTTACCGACAAGCTTACCGATCATGAGGGTGAGCATACTCTTGATGTATGGATGAGCCATGGCGACAAGGTAAGCGCGCTGCCTGATGGCTTTGAGGTTGTAGGCTCAACTCCTACCTGCCCATATGCCATTATCGAAAATAATGAGAAGCGTTTTTACGGCATGCAGTTTCACCCTGAGGTAACCCATACCAGGCAGGGCAGTGAGATCCTTAAGCGCTTCGCCCTTGAGATCTGCGGACTTCACAAGCTCTGGACGCCGGGAGCGATCATCGATGACGCCATAGCGCGCATAAGACGCGAGGTTGGCGATGAGCAGGTGCTCTTAGGACTCTCAGGCGGGGTTGACTCCTCCGTTACCGCGCTTTTGCTTCACAAAGCCATTGGCAGCAGGCTTACCTGTGTGTTTGTGGACAATGGACTCCTGCGCCTTGATGAGGGCAAGAAGGTGCGCGAGATGTTCAAAGGCATGGATCTCAACTTCGTTTACGCTGACGCCTCTGACAGGTTCCTTACCGCGTTAAAAGGGATCTCAGATCCTGAGCAAAAGCGCAAGGCCATAGGCAAGACCTTTATTGAGGTCTTCGCGGACGAGGCGCGCAAGCTTAAGGGAGTGAAGTTCTTAGCTCAGGGCACCATTTATCCTGACGTAATAGAGTCGGCAGCCGCCAAGACCGGCAAGGCCAAGGTTATTAAGTCCCATCACAATGTGGGAGGTCTTCCGCCTGATCTCAAATTCAAGCTGGTTGAGCCGCTCCGGGAGCTTTTTAAGGATGAGGTCCGCAGAATTGGAATTGAGCTGGGGCTTCCCCGTCAGATGGTAATGCGCCATCCATTCCCGGGACCGGGGCTTGGGGTTAGAGTTTTGGGTGAGGTTAAGAGAGAATATCTGGATCTCCTGCGCCGAGCTGACGCCATTTTTATGGAAGAGCTCAGGGCATCAGGCTGGTATGACAAGGTCTCACAGGCCTTCACGGTATTCCTCCCGGTACGCGCGGTCGGCGTGATGGGTGATCACCGCACCTATGATTATGTGGTCTCGCTCAGAGCCGTGGTCACGGTAGATTTCATGACCGCGAGATGGGCACAGCTGCCATATGAGCTCCTGGGGAAGGTCTCAAACCGCATCATCAATGAGATCAACGGAATTTCAAGAGTTGTGTACGATATCTCAGGAAAGCCGCCCGCAACTATTGAATGGGAATGATCTGGAAATTTAGCTAACTACCGGGGCAGGATTATGGAATGCCCCACTGAATTTTGCTTTTGGGCGTTAAACACCCCGATGGTGGGGTATGATCTGAGGGTGTTTTGCTCATATCTGACAAACGTGTGATCTGCTGAGGCTTACGATGTCTGTTAAGGTTTATTTTGGAATAGGTTCGAATCTCAACCGTGAAAACGCGCTGCGTTTTGCCAGGACAAGGCTTGAAAAACTCATTCCTGATTTAAAAATCTCCTCGGTATGGTCAAGCAACGCTGTCCGTGAAGCCGAACCCAAGTATTTCAACATGGTCGCTGGCGGCACAACTGATATGGGCCTTGAGGATCTCTTCGCCGCCATCAATCTCATTGAGGCAGACGCTGGCGCTGAGCTCATGTTCAACAACGGCACCAACTTTGGCTTGAAGCGCAGACTTGATATCGACATTCTGCTCTATGGTGATGTCATAACCACCTCACCGTGCAAGCTGCCGCGTCATGACATTCAGGACTATCCTTTTGTGCTTTGCCCGCTGTGCGAGCTCAACCCCAACATCATTCATCCGCTCTTAAAGCTCAGAGTAGGTGATATCTGGAATGAGATGGAACCCCGTCTTCCTGAGAAAAGAAAGGTAGAGAAAGTCAGCGTTGACTGGAGAGTCCCCGCGCCTGACTGGCCTGAGGCCTGATCATCGGAGCGGTGACATGCCCCTTTATGAAAGCGCCCTTATAGCGCTGATCTTATCTGCCTGCGAGTTTCTTCCAATCCCCGGGATAGCGCATCTTGAGGTCATCTCAAAGCTTACTTCCTGGGATACTCCTGATCCGAGACTGATAATGGCGATCCACGCGGGCTGTCTTCTTGGGGTAGTGTTCTACTATCTGTCAGATCTCTTAAAGATTGGCTATTACACCTATGACGCCATAACTCACAAGCGTGTAGGCCCTGTTACGAAGATAGGGGTGTGCCTTATACTCGCGACACTGCCCGCGGCGGCGCTGGTGATCATTCTTGGCAGATCAAATTTCTTTTTACATCTCTCAATTGATGCCATTGCGTACGCTACTATCGGCTTTGGTGTGCTGCTTGGCTTGTCCTCATATGTAAACCATCATCTTGTCTGGAGGAATATCCTCAATATTGAAGGCGAGCGAAAGGATTCCTTAAGACATATGAGCTATCAGCAGGCAATCACCATAGGTCTGTCTCAGATCTGCGCCTTTATCCCCGGAGTATCCAGATACGGTGTAGCTTTTACAGCAGGTTTATTTATCGGGATAAGACCTGAAGCCTCGGCCAGGTTCTCGGCGATGCTCGCGATCCCCTCACTCATCGCGATGCTCGCAATAGACCTAACTCAATCTCAGGCGCGGGCAGAGTCATATAGCAACGTTGCGCAGACTGATTACGTGACACTGGGGTTTGCCGGCATTTTGTCCATGGTGATGGCGCTTGGCGTGTTGCATCTGTTCGTAAAATATCTTGGTAAGCACGGAACCGGAATTATAGTCGCTTACAGAATTCTGCTGGGCAGTCTTTTGCTGTTTTTATTCCATTGACTGGTGTAAAATCTCCACATTGGAGAGCGTTTATTTTTTTTTCTGACTTTTGCATCTTTAGTCAGATTTGAAATATTATAAATACCTTATACTATGAAAAAATATGATTTCCTTGTAGTTGGCGCGGGATTATACGGAACTACTTTCGCAAGACAGGCGACTGACGCCGGTAAAAGTGTTCTTGTAATAGATAAGAGACCTCAGATCGCTGGCAATGTCTATACCGAGAAAGTGGAAGGGATCAATGTGCATAAATACGGCGCGCATATCTTTCACACCAACAACAAGGAAGTCTGGGATTACGTAAACCGTTTTGCCGAGTTCAACCGCTTTACGAACTCACCTGTAGCCAATTACAAGGGCGAGCTCTTCTCATTGCCCTTTAATATGTATACCTTCAATAAAATGTGGGGTGTGGTAACTCCGCAGCAGGCGAAGACCAAGATTGAAGAGCAGATCAAAAAGGCCGGAATTAAAGAGCCAAAGAATCTTGAAGAGCAGGCGATAAGTCTTGTTGGTACCGACATATACGAAAAGCTAATAAAAGGCTATACCGAAAAACAGTGGGGGCGCGAATGCTCAGAGCTTCCCGCATTCATCATAAAACGTCTCCCGGTAAGATTTACCTTTGACAATAACTACTTTAACGCTCTGTATCAGGGGATCCCGATTGGCGGATACACCAAAATGGTCGCCAATATGCTCAAGGGAATTGAAGTCAGATTAAACGAGAACTACCTCTCAAAGCGCGAGGAGTACAACAGCCTTGCTGACAAGATTGTATACACTGGTCCGATAGACGAGTTCTTTGACTATAAGTTCGGGCCTCTTGAGTACAGATCTGTAAGATTTAAAAACGAGATTTTAGATATCCCAAACTTCCAGGGCAACGCAGCGGTTAACTATACAGATGCCGAGACCCCATGGACCAGGGTCATCGAGCACAAATGGTTTGAATTTGGTAAAGATGAGAATGGGAAAGATCTTCCAAAGACCGTGATCAGCAGAGAGTACAGCGCCGAGTGGAAGATAGGTGATGAGCCTTACTATCCGGTTAATGACGAAAAGAATACCTCGAGATACCAGCAGTACAGGATCGAGGCTGAAAAGCATTGCAATGTGATCTTTGGCGGCAGGCTAGGGGAATATAAATATTACGATATGGATAAAGTCATCTTAAACGCGCTTCAGGTTGAACATTAAACTATCAGGCATAAGACAATTTAAAAATGAAAGATACTAATTTACCCGAAGTAAAAAAGAAAGTAAGCATAGTTATACCTACATTTAACGAAATACAGAATGTAGAACCTTTTGTTGAGGCGGTTCAAAAAGAACTTACTGAAAATCTATCGGAATATGATTATGAGATAATCATAATAGATAATCATTCAACTGACGGGACTGAAGATAAAATAGAGGAACTTTGCAAGCGTAATAAAAAAATAAAGGCTATCTTTAATCTTAAGAATTACGGCCCTGATAACTCACCTTATTATGGAATGATGCAGTCTACAGGTGACTGCGCAATTATGATCTGTTGTGATTTTCAAGATCCAATCGAAATGATCCATAAAATGGTCAGGATATGGGAGAAAGGCAGTCCGGTTGTTATTGGCCTTAAAGATGAGAAGGCTGAAGGCTTTTTTCTGCATCAGTTAAGAAATCTATACTACAGAATCATAAGTAAGTTTTCAGAGGTCGATTTAATCAGACAATTTACTGGCTTTGGGTGTTTTGATAAAAGTCTGATAGAAATCATGCGTAACTTAGATGACCCAGTGCCTTTTTTTAGAGGAGTTGTGGCTGAATTCTCGTCAGATAATGACAGAGCCTATATACATTATCCTCATCTTAAAAGAAAAGCCGGCCATTCACATATACGTTTTGACGTTCTATACGATATCGCGATGCGTAGCTTTACAAGCTATACAAAGGTCGGACTGAGATTGGCCAGTTTCCTTGGTTATATAGTTGCGTTCTTAAGCCTGCTTGTTTCTTTTTACTATCTGATAATGAAACTAACTCACTGGGATGACTTTGAGGTAGGTGTTCCAGCTGTGATTGTCGGTCTGTTTTTTATATCAGCTGTCCAATTAATCTTTCTTGGGTTCCTTGGTGAGTATATTCTTTCTATAAATCATAGGATAATGAAGCGGCCAATCGTAACAGAAAAGAAACGGATAAATTTCTAAGACAATATACATTAAGATGCTGAAAATGAACGATTGTTTTAAGAACAAAAGAATTTGTGTCACTGGCTCAACCGGTCTTATTGGTAGCAACCTTGTAAGAAGAATGCTGGATAATGGCGCGGAGGTCTTTGCATTTGGAAGATCAATAAGCAAATTACAAGCATGCTTTGGTGATATTGCAGGTAAAAACAACCTTCATCTAAACGAAACTAAATATCAAACTGACTTTTTAAGTTCGGTCGGTCAACTTGATTATATATTTCATGCAGCAAGTCCCATTACAACGGGCGAGATAAACGAAGATCCTTCTGGGGCAGTACATGCAAATGTAGATGGAATATTAGCATGCATAAACAGTATTACTCATATGCCAAAACCTTCTGCATGCAGGTTAGTTGTTTTTTCATCAATTGCAGTTTATGGGGTTGGTGTATCCGACACAGAACGAGTTGTCAGAGAGGACGATACCTCTCTTACAAGCAAATTGAGCGAGAGTCACTCTATCTACGTTGAAAGTAAGCGCCTTGTTGAGGCTTTAGTTAACACATACGTAAATTCATATAACTTAAATGCTGTTATTCTGCGTATAAGTTCCGCGTATGGATATTGTAAATTTAAACAGAGAAATTTCTTTTATAGTTTCTTAGACTCTGCCCTAAAAGGACAGGATATTCACGTAAAAGATAAGTATCAGCCCAAAAGGGATGAAATTTATATTGAGGATTTAATAAATGCTATCTCAGTTATTGCTGACCGTGGAGCAACAGGAGAAGCATATAATATTTCTAGTTTTAAAGATAACAGCAATTACTGTACCGTCCCTGATGTTGCTGAGGCCATAGTTGAAGCCTGTAATCTCATTTATCATAAAACGCTAAAAGTTGTATATGGTAATGAAAACGATTCTAATAAAGGGTGGGTTACGATGGACAATACAAAACTGGTTAAACTAGGCTGGTCACCATCCTATGATCTAAAGAAAGGCGTGATCGAAACTGTTAAACTGTACAGTCTTATGAATAAATAAAAAAAATTTAAATAATCCAGATTTATAATATTTATAAATAATAACTGATTCTCTAGAATAAAATACTCTTTACAGACTTTTTTAAGTTTAAATCTATTATCCTGGTAGGAATTTAAATTGAAAGTAATATTGTTAGCAGGTGGACTTGGAACCAGAATCTCCGAAGAATCCGAATTTAAACCAAAGCCTCTTATAGAAATTGGTGGCATGCCTATTTTATGGCATATTATGAAGGAATACTCTTATTATGGCTTTAATGAGTTTATTATCTGTGCAGGATATAAGCAGCATGTGATCAAAGAATGGTTCGCCGATTATTATCTTCATAATAGTGATATCACTTTTGATTTCAGCAATGGTGGTGAGATGGTGGTTCATAATAATGTGGCAGAGCCATGGAAAGTAACTATCATAGATACAGGACTGAACACGATGACTGGAGGACGTGTAAAGCGTATTCAGCCATATGTTGGAAATGAACCATTTATGCTGACTTATGGAGACGGAGTTTCTGACATTAATATTACAGAATTACTGAAGTTCCACCAGTCTCATGGAAAGATTGCAACACTGACAGCTGTGATTCTTGAGCAGGAGAAGGGCGTTCTGGATATTGGCGGCGACAA
>SFGV01000056.1 GCA_004557545.1 Succinatimonas hippei | reverse complement strand
AAGAAACTCTGAAATGAGATCGATATTTTCAGGCTTTCTAAGCTTAATATAGCTCAGGTAAAAAGAGAGCTGACTTTTCTCTTCATCACTAAGTTTCGGGCTTTGCGTTAAATATTTAAATTTAGAGGCTGTCTCAACAATCAGCGCTGCGAGCTTCTTTACCGCTCCATCAAAGCTTTCGCCAAAAACTCTTTTAAATGTCATGGACACCACAGGGTACTGTCCCATATATTTCTCTACGAGCTCTGTGTCTTCCATGACATCAAGCCCTTTGAAGACTCTTTCCTGACGGCTGGTGTCCCCGGGATTGTCAGGGTTTACGTTCAAAAACTCCTTGAACATATCCATGGTCAGGGTTTTACCAAAGCGGCGGGGACGGGTAAAGAGCAGAACTTTGTTGCCTGAGGTTAATACAGGGCGCAGAAAACGGGTTTTGTCAACGTAGTAGCAGTTGTTGTCTATGAAATCACAGAATTTCTCATAGTCGGTACTGACCTGTTTTGCTGTCCGCATCGTACACTCCCGAGATAGTCGTATCCTGTTGCCTGATAATTGCTCTGCTTTTCTGATCTTATGTTAGATGTGCTGACTGCTCAAGCAATCGCGTTAACTTTGAAAACCGCTTGTCTTCTATATTTGGCACGTTAACCAATCATCAAACAGTTCCTTAGCCGAGTATAAAACCATAACAGAATTATGATTCCTGCATGTTGGTACTTAATTCACAAACAAATAACCATGTCTGACATGCCCCGGGTTCAACAGCATTGTGTTTGATTGTGTCTGGGACTGGCGTTTTCTGGCGCTTTCCCAATCCCCTCGCCTTTGATCTACTGATAATGCTTTGCCATGTTAAAATGCGCTCTAATCTCAGGCATGCGCTTATACATGTCATATTGATAGTTTTTTAAATGGCGCCGCTGCGCCCCGCTTGGTAAGATCACCTTGCGGCTGTTCCCGGTACCCTCAAGAGAAGTGTCCCTGTTCAATCCTCAAATCAAAAAAGCCAAAGAACGTCAGCTCTTTGGTCCTGAACGCCGCAAACGCCGGCGGGATCAGAATTCCCGGGAAAACGGCAGACGGGATCTTGAAACGGAGAACCGGATCTTCAGAAACCGGGTTATAGCCTGCCTTGCGGTCTGCGGCCTGATGGTGGCGGTGCTGTTTTCAAACCTGTATTACCTTCAGGTCATCTCATATCATGACTATCAGACCCGCTCAAACGAAAACCGCCTGAAGATAGTCCCCGTGGTGCCATCCCGCGGGATCATCTATGACCGCAATCATGTGGTACTGGCCGACAATCGTCCGGTGTACCATCTGGTTTTGTACCCTACCAAGGAGTTCAACACCTTAGAGCAGATCAAGGAGCTCAATACCCTGCTTACGCTGGATCTTTCAGACCGCGAGGCAATCTCGCTTTCGCGTCAGGCGCTCTCGCGCAAGAAATTCTCAGGCATTGAGATCTCGGATCTGCTATCAGAGGAGCAGATTGCGACCTTCTCGGTAAACAGCTACCGTTATCCTAACGTACAGGTGGCGGCAAGCCTTAAACGTTATTACCCCTTTGCCGATATCGCGACCCACGCAATAGGCTATGTCTCGCGCATCAATCAGTCCGATGTCGATACGCTCACCGCGCAAAACCGCATTGACAATTATGAGGGTTCTACTGAAATAGGGAAGCTTGGCATCGAGAAGTACTATGAGGAAACCCTGCACGGGCGTACCGGTTCACGCGAGGTTGAGGTAAACAGCCACGGGCAGATCATACGCACCATCAAGTACAACCCTCCCAAGCCCGGTGATGACATTACCGTATCGCTTGATATAAGACTGCAGTACTACGCGCAGGAAATTCTTGGGGATACCAAGGGCGCGGTGGTAGCGATCGATCCGTCAAACGGCGAGATCCTGGCTATGTACTCAAACCCCTCCTATGATCCCAACCTTTTTGTAAGGGGAATAAGATCCCGCGATTACAGTCGCCTGCTCAACAACCCCGGGCGTCCTCTGATAAACCGCGTAACCCAGGGCGGCTACGCCCCCGCGTCTACGGCAAAGCCCCTGATGTGCGTGATGGGATTAAACGAGGGTCTCATAACCCCCACTGGATCGTTTTTCGGAATGCCCTATTTCAGACTGCCCAATTCAACCCACCAGTTCCGCGACTGGAGATCCTGGGGGCATGGCTGGCTTGACCTCTACCGGGCGCTTGAGGTCTCCGCCGATACCTACTTTTATGATCTGGCCTACCGCGCCGGGATCAATACCATCCACCGCTATCTTGATATATTCGGCTTCGGGCGCGGCACCAATATAGACTTAGGCGAGGAGTCAACCGGAGTTAACCCATCACGCGAATGGAAGCGTGCGCGCTTCCACAAAGGCTGGGCGCTTGGCGACACCGTGCCTATCGGAATAGGCCAGGGCTACTGGACTACCACGCTCATGCAGCTGGTCAAAGCCCATATGACGCTTGCCGAGCGCGGTCAGGTCAACACTCCTCATCTTATGAAGGAGATAATCGATCCTGCCGATGGCAATAAGGTCAAGCATGGCTTCAAGTCGCGTGAGGAGCCTCCGCGGATCGAGCTTCGCGACAGCTCCTACTGGGATGTCTGCCGCGACGGCATGTATCTGGTGGTAAACGGGCCTGAGGGTACCGGCAGGCGCGCCTTCGAGGGCGCTCGTTACAAGGCCGCAGGAAAATCCGGAACTGCGCAGCTGGTCGCGGTCAAGCAGGGTGAGAAATATGACGCCTCAAGAATTAAAGTAGAGCACCGTGACAACGCGCTTTTCGTGGCCTACGCCCCGTTTTTAAAGCCCAGGATCTTAGTCGGGGTGATTCTTGAGAACGCGGGCGGTGGCTCGCGCATGGCCGCCCCTATTGCAAGAGCGCTGATCGACAAATATCTGCTTGAGATAGCCCCGGGCGGATACATGGGCGAGAGCGAGCCCAAATATGTCAAATTCGGCATGGGCGGAACCGTGGGAGTGCAGTGATGAGATCTGAAATCGCGGCGGACAAGGCCTCGCTTGGCAAGGTAAACACCAAAGTTGAGAAGGGCGGATTTTTCTTCCGACACCATATCGATACGCCCCTGCTCGCCGCGCTTATCGTGCTGATGCTGCTCTCTCTCTTCATACTCTACTCGGCCTCAGGCCGTGACAGCGCCATGGTTATCAGAAAATGTATCCATACCGCCGGAGCCATCGCCCTTATAGTAACCTTCGCGCAAATTCCTCCCAAGTATTTCGCGAAGATGTCCTTTTATTTGTATGTGACAGGGCTTGTACTGCTGGTGCTCGTCGAGCTCTTCGGGGATATCTCAAAGGGCGCGCAGCGCTGGCTCAATCTTGGTGTTGTAAGAGTGCAGCCCTCTGAGATCTTCAAGGTGGTAATGCCGCTCGCGGTCGCGGCCTTCCTCTCAAAAAGCCCCATCCCGCCCAAGACCATCAACACGCTCATATCCCTTGTGATTGTTGGAATGCCCACCGCGCTCATCCTCATGGAGCCAGATCTTGGAACCGCGGGACTGGTGGCGGCCTCAGGCTTTATCGCGGTGTTTCTCGCGGGTCTCTCATGGTGGTGGATCCTGCTTGGCATTGGAGCCGCCGCCGCGGCGGTGCCGGTGATGTGGAACTTCGTGCTGCACGATTACCAGAAACAGCGAATATTTACCCTGCTTGACCCCACTTCCGATCCTCTGGGCGCGGGCTATCACATCATCCAGTCCAAGATAGCCATAGGATCAGGCGGTTTTTATGGCAAGGGCTGGCTTGAGGGAAGCCAGTCCCAGCTGGATTTCCTGCCCGAGCCCCATACCGATTTCATCTTCGCGGTGCTCTCCGAGGAGACCGGGCTTGTGGGCTTTATCATCCTGATGGCGCTCTATTGCTTTATCATCTGGAGATGCGTGGTTATAACCATGAAGGCAAGAGAGAACTTTGAGCGGATCCTCTCAGGCGCTTTTACCTTTACCTTCATGTTCTACATCTTTGTGAACATAGGTATGGTAAGCGGTATTCTGCCGGTGGTCGGGGTTCCGCTTCCCTTTGTAAGCTACGGCGGCACCTCCATGACTACCCTTTCCGTGAGCTTTGGGATCATCATGTCCATCCATACTCACAAGAAGGTCATGATCTTTGGAAAATGAGCAGGCTTAAACGATGATATGGGTTGATACGAGATGAAACTAACAGCTCCGCTCCTGAAGATCGCACCGCTGTAATTAAAAGACCGCGCCAGAAGCTCTCGCAAAACACAGTAATCACGCTGAAGATCAAAAAAAAACAACATGAATTAAATCAGGCTCACACGCAGTTCATATGTCATACAGCTTTATTTTTAAAAACGCAAAATTAAAAAGATCCTTAAAGAAAACCCTGACAGCAGCGTTGCTGCTGTCAGCCTCAGGCGCTGCCGCCTGCGCTCAGGCCGCGTCCGGTTCACAGGTGACAGGCAGCGCCGGCTATCAGTCAGGATCTTCGGGCGTTACCGCCGCAAAAGGCGCGGTTACACCCAATGGAGCTGACAGAGCGTCGCTCTCCGCTCTCGCCTCTAAAACCGGGGTCAGCGTTCAGGCGCTTGAGTACGCCATCTCACAGTCCACCTACCAGCAGAAGATCATCGACGCCATCACAAGACCATCTGAGGCCAAGCCATGGTATCAGTACCGAAAGATCTTTATTACAAAAGAGAGAATTAACGCGGGAGTGAATTTCTACATCAACCACCGCGAGAGCCTTATGAAAGCTTATGAGCGCTACGGGGTACCACCTGAGATAGTCTGCGCGATCATAGGGGTTGAAACCTTCTACGGCCGCAATATGGGTACCTGGTCAGCGCTGGACGCGCTGTACACCCTCGGGTTCTTTTATCCAAAGCGCGCGGCTTTCTTCTCATCTGAGTACGCGAATTTCATAAAGCTCTGCTTAAGGGAAGGCTGGGATATACGCTCTGTAAAGGGATCCTACGCCGGAGCAATGGGCATGGGACAGTTCATGCCATCCTCCTACCTTAATTTCGCGGTTGACGCTTCAGGAGATGGTACTGAAGATCTGTTTACCAACGCGGATGACGCCATAGCTTCGGTCGCGAACTACTTTATGAAACACGGTTATCAGAGAGGGCGCGGGATCTGCTACGCCGTACACCTTGACGGAGCGGACGCTCAGACGCTTAAGGCAAGAGAATGGAACCTTACGGCAGGAGAGCTTTATCAGAGCGGCGCGTCCACCAAGGTCACCATTCCTGATGATGAGAACGTCAGGCTTTATACCTATGATCTTGAGGATGGAACTCAGAGCGTCCTGGTGGGACTTGGAAATTTCAGGGCGATCACCCGCTATAACACCAGTCCTTTGTACGCAAGAGCCGTGTTTGAGCTTTCAGAGTACATCCGCATGGGTTATGTAAAAGCTATGGCCAGGAAGGGGATTTACATTAAACCCGAGGGAAGAGTTCCATGATCATGACCATCAGTCTTTTACTATATTAGTTTTAACGAGAACGCCAGGAATTCTCCCGTTTCACGCGCTAAGCGGTGGTTAGTTTACTTGTGATAATTTGATACGCGAAGAGAAACAATGACATCCAACGCCTTTATAAACTTCAATAAAGACAGGCTCTCTAAGATCTCTCATGGCTTTTACTCAAGATTGCTGCTCGCCGGTCTTGTATCAGCTCTCATGCTCATACAAGGCTGCTCATCCTCATCATCAGGAGGCTCAAGATTAGGTCACTCAGGAGTGTACGGCACTGGTCCGGGACACACCAAACCGATGCCTCAGCAGGGCAGGGTAAACCTCTCGGGAGTTGCTTCGGTGCCTATTAGATACGAGAGTACCCAGAACCGCGGGTGCAACCGCGATTACAACGTACTGGGCAAAGACTATGAGGTCTGGAACGGCATGAACTCCTATATCGAGGAGGGAACAGCCTCATGGTACGGGCCAGGGTTTAACGGACGTAAAACCTCATTAGGCGAGATCTACGATCAAAAGGGGCTTAGCGCCGCTCACAAAAACCTGCCCCTGCCCTCCTATCTTAAGGTTACCAACCTGCGAAACGGCAAGAAGCTGGTATTAAGGGTCAATGACCGCGGTCCTTTCTCAGGTCAGAGAATACTCGACCTGTCGGAGGGCGCGGCGAAATATCTTGGGGTGATTGGACCGGGGACGGCCAAGGTAAGGCTTGAGTACCTTGATGTGGGACCAGGCGGCAGCGTACGCAACGCTGAGGGAAGCCCCAATGTGGTCTCAGGATCATCCGCGCCGGTGATGTCACCCTCCTCGTCATCAGGATCATCTGATGGTTCCTTCTCAACAGTTGAAGGCTTCTCCGGTAAATCAGGGTGGGTTAACTCGGATGGCTGGATAAGCTTTGATAACGCCTCTGTCGCTCCAAGAGCAAGACCTGTCTCACCCAAACCTGTTCCAGGCGCCGCGGCCGGCGCGTATTCAGGTTCAGGTAACGGGACCAGATCATCATCCGCGTCCGCCGCGGCGGAGCTTCCCGCTAACCTTTCCGGGATCTTCGTGCAGATGGCGGCGACCTCTGATGAGTCAAAGGCCCGCGAGATCTGCGCGATGATGGCAAGAAGGCTTAACACCGGTGTGCGTGTCGCTACCGCTGGAGGAGTCTCAAGAGTGCTCGCTGGTCCCTATCAAAACGAGAGCGCGGCAAGAGAGGCTCTGTCAAAGGCGCGTTCTCTGGGCGCCCCTGACAGCTTCATCAGGCGTTTTTAGCAGGATCATGCAAAGAGATACTGTATGCGGAACAAGCATAAAAGCATACTGATGTCAGGATAAGCGTCATGACGTCAGGAAACCCGGAGGTCAAGCTGATTTTTCAGGTTCTGTAAATAAGTCTATCGCGGTGATCAGGGCTCATCTCATACCTGTACTGACTGTACCAGCCTGAGAACATGACAGCCGCCGCGCCGGGGCTTTGACCACGCGGCTGTTTTTGTCGTGATCAGATGACTTATCAGGAGCTTGCATACTTGTGGCGGATGAGAGCTCAGTCAGCCCTGTTGCAGGCTAAAGCTGGGGCTTATGATTTCAGGCTTATGATTTATAATCTTTGGACACATGCCACGGATTTTGGACATATGCTGCAGATCTCCACATGGTTTTGAATGACCGCTTTAAAAGCGCTCATATTTAAACTGATTGAGATTAGATAAATTCATATGAGTCAAATTCAAAAGAGTCAGGCAAACGCGTCATAAAAACAAACTCTGAGAGCTGACGCTGATTTTGGAAGCTGACTTTGAGCATTAGGATTTTTTGAGGATTAAGCAAGGATCCCGTAAGTTTATATTATGAAGAGCAATACATTTAAAACATTAGGCTTGATCGCGCTGATCTCATTTGCGCCAATCACCTCGTCCTACGCGAAAGATAACTCGATCCCCGATCCTTTTGCCGCCTTAAGAGGCGGACAGCAGCAGAGCGCTCCTCAAAACCAGAGCGCCGCGGACGCTCCCAAGGCTCAAGGCGCGGCACGGGATGCGGCGCCCGTTCCCGTGGTTATCCCATCACCTCCTGAGTTTGACGCCAAATCATGGGTGCTCATGGACTATTACTCCGGAAGAGTCATCACCGCCCACAATCAGGATGAGCGGATCTGGCCTGCCTCCCTCACCAAGATGATGACCGCCTACGTCATAGGCATGGAGCTTAAGGCAGGCAGACTTCATATGGAGGATGATGTAACCATCCCCGAGAACGCCTGGGCCAAGAACTACTCTGACTCATCAAAAATGTTCATCGAGGTGGGCAAGACCATTAAGGTAGGTGATCTGCTTCGCGGGATCATCATCCAGTCCGGCAATGACGCCTGCGTGGCGATGGCGGTGCATCTTGCCGGTACCGAGGAAGGCTTTGTAAGCGTGATGAACTCCTACGCCCAGAAGCTTGGTCTTAAGAACACCCATTTTTCCAATGTCCATGGTCTTTATGATGAGAACAACTACTCCACGGCCTACGACATGGCGCTGATGGGCAGAGCCGTCATAAGAGATCTCCCAAATGAGTATCCCCTGTACTCGCAAAAGGAATTCACTTTCAACGGCATCAAGCAGATGAACCGTAACCGCCTGCTGTGGGATAAGACCTTAAATGTAGATGGTATAAAGACCGGGCATCTCTCTGAGGTCGGCTTCAACCTCGTGACATCCGCGGTAAAAGGCAATATGCGCCTTATCGCCTCGGTTATCGGCGCCAAATCAGACAAAGACCGCGCAGCGGACAACCGCGCGTTGCTCTTGTACGGTTTTAACTACTTTGAGCTTTACACTCCTTTCACCTCCGCAAAATCCCTGCTTACCCGTAAGGTGCGTATGGGAGATAAGGGAGAAGTCGCACTCGGGCTTGAGAATAACTTAAGTCTTCTGATCCCGCGTGGCTCACAGCAGAAGATCAGCGTAAGCTACCGCTTAAAGAGTCCTGAGTTCACCGCCCCGATTAAAAAGGGAACAGTGTTGGGCGCGCTTGACGTAAGACTTGATAAGGATTTATTAAGCTCAGCCCCGCTGATCGCCCTTGATGACGTGGGTGAAGGCGGCTTCTTCTCAAGAACCTGGGATCGGATCATGATGTTCTTTACAGGCGGCGGGGAGACTGAGATCAAATCTGACGAGAAGAAATGATCCGCGCGAGAGATTTGAGCTGACAGCATGTATTTTGCTGACGGCAGGATAATGGAAATAAAGAAAAGGCTCAGCTTGAAGCGCATGGTACCGGACTGAACAGAAAATAACTGAAGATAACAGTACATGATGACATGCCGGGTTCCCCGGCATGTCATCATCAGGACTGAGATCATCAGTACAGATAATCATTATGGCCTGAGCCTTTGAAATGAGTTCATCTGTACTGATATAAGAAATGATATATAGAGGCTTTAAGATTTAAAGATGCCACTTTTAAGACCAAACGGGGATGATATTAGCGCGCTTGAGGGCTTGCACCATACCTTAAAATTCCCCTGTGTCATAGTTTTCAGGGTAATTGTCGATGCCTCCTTCAAGGACGCGCTCAAGCTTGTGATAGCCGCGATCGATGAGATAGACGAGAACTCCGTCATGCCCATGACTGAACCGCCCAAGGCAAGTTCCAAGGGCAACTATATGTCATACAAGCTCCCTGTGAAGGTAGCGAGCAAGCAGAATATGGATCGAGTATACGAAGATCTTGCCGGGCTGCCGTTTGTAAAGCACGTACTCTGAGACGGGCTGCTGTGAGCCGGATTTACCAGTTTTTGCTCAAAGCGGGGCTTGGGTGATCCCGGAAAGCGAAATCGGAGGTTATGGATGTCTTGTGAAGCGGGACTTATGATGAGCTTGTGATCTGATGATCTGGTAGTCTGGTCCCTGAAAATACTTGCGTCTTATGATCTCAGATGGATGGCTTGCCTTGATAAAGATCCCATAGAGATGACTTATTTTGATGAAGATCTCTTAAGATGGACTGCTTTGGCCAGGTTTAATTGATTTATGAAACAGCGGGATTTCAATTTCTGGCTCTTATGGGATCATTCCTGTCAGGTGATTTTGAAATGAAATTACGGCCTGATCCGGCTTTTTATATGAGTTTTAAAGATTAAGCGCTCCAGCTTCACGTTTTCTGTCAGGCATCATCGCAGGTCTCGTGTATATTTGTGAAATAAGGTTTAAGACAAAGCGCGGTTAGCGGCGCTTTAATCCTGTTGAAGGTTTTTCATGGAAAATAACCAGCGATACGATAGTGATCAGAAGTTCTTCAGCTCCGACATCTCACGCTTTACCGCCGCGCTGATGTATCTTGTCGCGGTTATAGTCATAAGCCTCATGATCTTCTCGATCCTGGCTATCTGCCGTATTTCAAGCTATGCCTTCAGAACCTATGACAGCATAGACTCCATGCCTTATCACCGAGTAGGCCTGTTGCTTGGCACCTCACCCATGAGAGCCCCGGGAGTTCCCAACGGCTACTTTACCGCGAGAATTGACGCCGCCTCAAAGCTCTACCATGCCCACAAGATTGATTACATCCTGGCCTCAGGCGATAACCGGGCGCTTTCTTATAACGAGCCCAGAGAGATGAGACGCGCTCTTATCAAAACAGGCGTGCCGCCTGAGAGAATTGTGCTTGATTACGCCGGGATTAGAACGCTTGACAGCGTCAAGCGCGCAGCCGCGGTATTCATGCTCAAGGACATGACCGTCATATCTCAGGGCTTTCACAACGAAAGGGCGCTTTTTATAGCTGACGCAGACGGGATTATTGCGGACGGATTTAACGCCAAAGAGCCTGATGACACCTTCGCGTATCTCAAGGTGCGCTTCAGAGAATTCTTCGCGAGGATCCGCTGCGTGCTGGATGTCTATCTTTTGGATACCGGACCGCATTTTTACGGTGAGCCTGTAAAAATAGGCAATATTGCCCTGCCGGTTCCCTTAACCAACAAACCAGTTATGCGCACATCAAAGGAAAAGAAGCCAGGGGATAACGCGAAGACCCTTGCAAAAACAGCGGAGCAGGAGACTGAGGCACAGGAGGATGCGACTATTAACGCGCAAAAGCAGGTATTATCAACGCAGCAACAAAGCGATAGTGCCCCAGAGTCGCTGTCTGGCGAGGTGTTTGATAAAGGTCAATGCGATAGCGAAAAAGATATGTCGCGTCCTGATTGTCAGGGTTTTGCGCAGTCAGGGAATGTAAGTAAATCCGCGGAGGATGAAGCGCAGAGAGAGGCTGCGTCCAATGCCGCCAAGAGCCTTAATGAAGGGGAGAATACATATATTGACCCTCAGGGAGATATAGGTGCAGGATGGCAAAACAAAATTCAGACGGAGAAAACTAATACTCATCATAGAAAATTTGGAGATCCCTGGGATTAATCAGAAAGAGATCAAAACAGTACTTTATTTGATGATTCTAATTTATTTACAACTAACTAAGGTATTCAGGAATGAAAGCGATCAGATCTTCTAACATAGAATTATGCAGAATAATAATAATGCTAATGATTATTCTTCACCACGCTGTACTACACGGCGGCGGGGCAAATATGGAATATTGCGCAAATAAACTTATAGCGTATTTTTTTTTACCGGGTGGGAAAATCGCATTCGACACTTTCATTGTTATCAGTATGTGGTTTTTTGTAGATCAGGAATTTAAAGCATCCAGGTTAATCAAAGTATATTTAATGGCGCTCTTCTTTAGTATATTAATGATGACTAGTGGTTATATTTATGGGGGGGGGCAAGGTCTAAAATTTATAGATATTATTGCCGGGTTTTTACCAGTATGCGGTAAAATGCATGGATTTATACAAACATATATAGCTTTCTATTTAATATTTCCTTTCATCTCCAATTCTGCCAAACACATGACTAAAAGTCAGAATTTATATATCTTAGTCGTGTTATCTTCTTTTGTCTTTGGATTTCTGATAATCGCCTCACTTACCTGGACTGGCCAGTCCGTATACTGCAGACTGATTTTGTTTATTTTCTTCTTTTATCTAATAAGATACATTAAAAAATATCATCTTGAGTTTGCGCATAACTTTAAGTTGCATCTTACAATATTTATTATTGCCTTTACTCTTGATGAATTTATACACTATTCAAATATATTTTTCCCTGGAGCCAGACTGCTCAGATATCAGGGTCTTATAATTGGCGATGAAAGCCGACTACTTAATGTATTAGCTGGAACATCCCTGTTCTTTGTTTTTCTGAATATAAATGTTGCTTCTTCTAAAATAATTAACTATTTTGGTGGGTCGACATTAGCGATATTGATGATGCATGATAGTGATTTCTTTAGACAATATACTTGGGATATCTTTAAAACATCTCAGTGGTTTTACAACAGATATTATTTATTAATATTGATTTCCGTCGCTGTGACAATTTATGTATTTTGTACAATCGTGGATAAAATAAGAAATATAATATTTAGTAAATATGTTTTTAACTTATCATTCATTCAACACACTCAATCAAAAATTGAC
>SFGV01000055.1 GCA_004557545.1 Succinatimonas hippei | reverse complement strand
ATTAAAATTCATGCACTCAAGGCAGAAATCACGGTACTCGTCTTTTATCGTTCTCAGGAAGTTATATGCAAGGAAGAGAGAGGCGGATTCGAATTCTACATCATCATCCATTAACATGAGATGAGTAAATTCAGGGAATAAATTATTATATTCGATCATGATCCTGGAGTAGCCGGCGCTTCCACCAAGATTATCATTCGGGATTACGAATATATTTTCATCGCACTGGGGGGGGGGAAGGGTCTTCCCGTTATCAGCAACAATTATCTTAATAGCATTCTTTAATTCAGGGTAGATTTTAAAGAAGGAATTAAAGATATTTAGATTACGCTTTACATAATCTTCCTTTTTAAATGTACATATCCCGACACACAAATTGGTTTTATAAACTTTCTCTATGTCAGACGCCCAGTAGATTGAATTTATTCGGGTATCACATGTATATCTTATCTCAAGATAGACATAGAAGCTGTCAACCGGCGGAACCTCGATTACTTTTGTGCCATTAAGTTCCTCACCGCTTACGCTTAAGATTAGCTTATCAACATCGTTATTGTTCAGTGAGTAAAAATTTACCTCAAAAGGACCATCTATATCGATATAGCAAAGCAGGTTTGAAAGATTTGTATATCTTTTCCACTTTGTTAATGAGAACATCCCAAAATAAGTATCAAACCTTAATCCCATAAGGCTGTCAAGCTTTTGTGGCGAAGGCAGATCCGGATGCTGAGACTTCCAGTTGTCGAATTTCATCTTTCTATAAAAAAGTTCGAGCTTCTTGTCATCGACTATTTTATCTTTATGAAATATTTCCTGAAGTTTAATTATATTCTTCATAAAACTACGGATAAATTTAAAGGAATTTTAAATAAAGGGTTCTTTGTTTTCTAGCGCTCGCTGTAACTTGCGCCGATTATTAAAGAAATTTGGTTTATTATCTAATAATTCTTACCATCCGGGAACATATAATATGCACTAAGCTGATTAATATAATCCTTAACTTTTTCATTCTGTTTGAAGTGGCTCTAGTTAAGACAAAGCAGATCACGAATTCTTATATAAACCACTCTCACACATAATAAGTTCACTTTTCTTTATGGGTATTATATCAATTTTAAGCTGTCTATAATAGGTCAGGTCTGCTTTTTAAGCGCTGATATATGCCTTTGCTATACGCAAGTTGTTAAGATGCGTTCAGGCTAATTTCAAACAGTGGTCTTCTATATGGATATCAAAGACTATACAAAGATTGGTGTCGTAGATGTTAAGGGCGTGTCGGCCTCGTCCTCCGGGAAGGAAAAACACGGCCTGTGCCGTGCTATGTGCAGAATTTCAGGTATTCTGTGGAGAATTCTCGGGCTTGCCCGCGAGATCACCTCGAACCTGCTCTTTCTGCTTTTCATTATCCTCGCGGTCGCGCTCTACTCATTAAGCTCGCATCTGGGAGAGATTACCTCAGGGCTCTCCCCAAAAGGCGGTGTCACAACTGCCTCGGCTGCAAAAATCTCCAAACCATCCCCGGTGCTCTGGCTTGATCTTAAGGGCTATATTGACGACCAGCCGCTGTCTTCAGATCCGGTATCAGTGTTTATCTCAGAGTTTGATCGTGGCGCCAGCGGACGCTTTGGTATTGATGAGATCGAAAAAGCCCTGGACTTAGCCGCCACCGATGATGACGTAAAAGTGGTGGTCGCGGATGTTGGTGATCTGACTCCGGCCTCGCTTGAGGATATTCAGAGGATCACCATCGCGTGTGACAAATTTAGAAAGGCATCCCAAAAACCACTGATCTTTTTTGGCAGAAACTTCACTCAGACTCAGTATCTGCTCTCATCACACGCGGGCAGGATCGTGCTTGATCCTTTAGGTATGGTTGACCTGCATGGCTACGCTACATCATCGCTTTATTTTAAAAAAGCCCTTGATGAGTACAACCTTACTGCCTACGTCTTCAGGAGAGGCTCACACAAGTCTGCGGTGGAGCCTCTTATGAGTGACAAAATGTCAGATGGGGCTAGAACTGACTACCAGGCGCTTGTAGATGAGCTTATGGCGCAGTCACAGAGGACAGTCGCGAGCTCGAGATCTGCCTTTAAATCAAAACCAATTCTGCCTGACGCTCAGACTTATCTTAAGGATCTGCAAAAGCACAACGGTGATGAGGCCGCGCTGGCGCTTGAGTATGGACTTGTCGATGAACTTATGAGCAGAGGTGATCTTATCGCAAGGCTTGCCAAAAACTACCCTTTGGCTGATAACGCCAAAGAGCCTGACACTATAGGCTTTTATGACTATCTTGATCTTCAAAACTCCCGACAGAGCATTATTAAGTCCTCAAGCGCGCTTGCGATGATCGCCGCATCCGGCACCATTACCTCAGATGAGCGTGATCCGCGCGGCTTTACCACTGATAATGTTCTCACCATGATCGAGGAGGCGGCAGCTGACAGTAAGGTTAAAGGGATCCTGTTTAGGATCAATTCAGGCGGTGGAGAGATGGGAGCATCCGAGGACATCCGCCGCGCTCTTGAGAAATATAAGAAGAGCGGACACAAGGTCGTGGTTTATATGGAGGATATGGCGGCCTCAGGCGCCTATATGATAGCCTCTGCCGCCGACAAGATTGTCGCCAGTCCCTGGACTATAACAGGCTCTGTCGGAGTGTTCGCGACGGCGTTCGGCGCTCAGGATCTTTTAAATCGTCATGGAATAAATGAGGATGGGGTTTCAACCTCACCCTTTGCAGAGCAGTCAGTCGCAGCGGCAATTCCTGATGAGCAGTTAAAACGCTATGATCTCCAGATAGGGCATGCCTACGATACCTTTGTAGGTATGGTAGCCGGGAGCCGCAACCTCAAGGTAAGTGACGCGCCTGTCTTTGCCGAAGGTAGGGTATTTACCGCGAGAAAAGCCAAGGAACTTGGACTTATCGATGAGGTAGGCTCTATTGATGACGCGCTTCGTGTTCTTGAAAAAGAGTGCGGATTAGCTGAGGATGAGGCTGAGGTGTATGACATCGCGATGCCATCTGACGGCGGGCTTGGAGCTTTGCGCACGCTGATAACGCGCGGTGCCATAAGCCTGCTCCCATCTGATCTTGCCTTAACTTTTGTCAAGATGATCTCAGGTGTAATGCCGTATGATATGGCTCATTCCGTGAGGAAATTCTCTGATCTCTCTGAAACTAAAGCCTATGAGAAATATGTACACTCAGGTTACCAAAGGAAACCGCTGATCCTTACTCAGGAGCCATTGAACATAATCTACTGACCCATGCCTTATATCGTATAATGGGCTTCCGTGATGGCGGCTTCCGCCGCCATCACCTTTTTATGCCTTTATAAAATTGTATCAGACTGCCTTCTGGAATGCTCCGGTATATATACGTTTCTCACACCGGATCCATAAAGACTGTAAAAGTCTGGATCCGAAATACTTGGGATTGGCTGGATGTGCAGCTTCGTAAATCTGACGTTGACTATATCCAACGTCATTATGCAACCCGCAGGGAGTGCGTACCGACTCTTCGTAGACGGGGAAAGAACTGGTATTTGGATTTTACCTTCGAGGAAAATATCAAACTCGAAGACAAGCCCATTGACCGTCAAATTATCATCGGAGTAGATCTTGGCATTAACAATGCCTGTACTTATTCTGCTATGCTATCAGATGGCACTGTCATCGGCAGGAAGATCCTTTCCCTGCCGGGAGAAAAAGACTCTCTTTGGCATAAGCTGAACAAGATCAAGAAGGCACAGCAGCATGGCGCGGGGAAAATGCCGAGGTTATGGGCAAAGGCAAAAGGCGTAAACCTTGACATTGCCCATAAGACGGCTCAGTTCATCGCTGATGCAGCTATGCTCTATTGCGCTGACGTAATTGTATTTGAACATCTCGACACTCAGGGTAAGAAGCGGGGATTGAAGAAGCAGAAACTCCATCATTGGCGGGCACAGGCTGTGCAGCGTATCGTTGCCGACAAAGCCCACCGTGATGGGGTTCGCGTCCGTCATGTTTGTGCATGGAACACATCAAAACTCGCTTTCGACGGTTTTGGTGAGGTCGAACGAGACGAACACAATTATTCGATGTGTACTTTCAAAACTGGCAAAAGGTATCATTGTGACCTGTCTGCCAGTTATAACATTGGTGCCCGGTATTTTATTCGAGAAATCCTAAAATCCTTGCCTGCGAAGGCAAGGTTGGGCATTGAGGCAAAAGTTCCTCAATGTACCAGGAGAACCACCTGCACCTTGTCTACGTTACTTAGTCTGAATGCGGAGCTTGTGGCGTAATGCCATCAAGTTATCTGAGTTCAGTACCTTATCGTAGAAAGGCAGTCCGCTGTCCTAAAGACAGCATGACACGAACTTAATCGTGTCGTTGGAAGCGTCAGACTTTAGTCGGGTGAGGGTTCACTGTAAGCCGCGTCTGCAAATCACTATCTCAGAGATCTGATGGAGCGGTCTGCTATATTACGGCAGAGTCCTGCTTCTTTAATGTCAGGATCTTGATTGAGTTGGCGTTGCAACGAACGGACATCGCGACATCACGCTCACTCTCAACAGGAATACCATCAGCCCTCGAGGTATCAGCCTGCACCTCCCAGTGTCTGCCAAGCGGAGCTGCAGGCGGCATGAAGTAAGTGTTCTCATCTCTGGCGTTAAAGAGAATGCACCACTGCTCGCCCTCTGATCTGTCGATGTCACCGGCGCACAGCATAAAGAGCCTTCTGCCCGGATCATTCCACTCACCGCCGCTCATCCTCAGTCCTCTCGGGGTATACCAGTGAGCGTAGTAATGACTCTGGCGTATATGGTAGCTGTCATCGGCGAGGTTTAACTCAGAGAGCATCTGCGATCCGCGGCGTAATCTCGTAAGATTGCCGATGAACTTTATAAACTCTTTATTCTCGTCACTAAAGTTCCATTTGGTCCATGAGATCTCATTGTCCTGACAATAGGCGTTGTTATTGCCATTCTGGGTTCTTGAGAACTCGTCTCCTCCCAAAAGATGCGGGGTTCCCTGTGAGATAAGCACGGTGGCTATGAGGTTACGCTTAAGCTGGGAGCGCTTCTCTATGATCTCCTTATTGTCAGTAGGACCTTCAGTGCCGCAGTTTGTCGAAAAATTCTCAGACGCCCCATCAGTGTTGTTCCAGCCGTTCTTCTCATTGTGCTTGTAGTTATAAGAGACCAGATCCTCAAGCGTAAAGCCGTCATGGTAGGTCACATAGTTTACCGACGCGTTTATCGATCTGTACCCTTTAAAGAACACATCGCGCGATCCCATGATGCGGGTCGCAAAATCACCAAGTAAGCCCCGATCGCCACGCCAGAAGCGTCTTACCGTGTCCCGGAAACGATCGTTCTGCTCGCTCCAGCCCAACGGGAAGTGGCCCAGTCGGTACCCGCCCATGCCGCAGTCCCAGGGCTCGGCGATCAGAATACTGCTGCCAATCACGTCAGAGCAGAAGCAGGCTTTGACAAAGGCGCTGTTATCGACAAAGCCGAAGTTCTCATTGCCATGAGACTCACGGCAGACGGTTACCGCGAGATCAAAACGAAAGCCGTCAACCTGCATCTCGGTAAGCCAGTAAGTCAGAGTGTCTATCACAAGGTTAAGAGAGGGCATCTCATCTGAGTTGAATGAGTTGCCGCAGCCTGAGACATTTAAAAACTTCGTGTAATCCCTGGTGCCATGCTCATCAACGCAGTAGGCGTAGTAGCGTCTGGCGTCAAGCCCCTTCATCGACAGCACCGGTCCGCCATAACCGCCTTCGGCGGTATGGTTGTACACTACATCTAAGATCACCGCTATATTGTTGCGGTGAAGTTCCCTCACCATGGTACGGAACTCATCCACCGCGTTAAAAGGATCAACGGCAAAGCGAGGATCGGGGGCCATAAAGCATACCGGGTTGTAGCCCCAGTAATTGGAAAGTCCCTTTTCCGTAAGCTCAGGCTCACTCATGCACGCGGCTATGGGGTTTAGTTGCACCGCGGTTATACCCAGGGACTTTAAGTGGGCGATCACGCTCTTATCGCACATTCCGAGGAACTTGCCACGGTATTTCTCAGGAACCGCCGGGTTTTGCATGGTCATGCCACGGACGTTGGCCTCATATAAAATAAGCCCCTCACGTCTTACCTGAGGCTTGCCCACACCCTGCCAGTCAAAGGATCCCCTGGGATTTGGAACTATGGATTTGGGAATGAAGGACTTAGAGTCATTGAGATATTTCTCATAGTTCCATAAAAAAGGCTTGGAGAGGGCTTTGGCGCAGGGATCGCACAAAAGCCTGCCCTCTTTAAAATATAGCCCATCCTCCGGTCTCTCACCGCCTCTTGCCTCAAAGGCGTAAAGCGTTCCCGGTCTTACCCCCTTTACAAAGCCCATCCAGAAGCCACCGCGGCGCTCGGGCAGCGCGTACGCACCGGTTTCATTCTCTTTTCTGTCAAATATATGCACCACGATCTCGCGGGCGTCAGGAGCCCACACGCTGAAGGCGGTGCCATCCTCTGAGGGTACCGCACCCTCTGATGGCACCGGAAGAGCCCCGGGCTTTGGAGATCTCAGATCATCTGCCAGAGTGTTTTTCGCAAAAGGGGTGTTCGCCATAATTCTCAAAACCTAAGATATTACGAAAAGGCGCTGGGAGCTTAGCGTTCCGACGCCTTATTTTCATGACTATCCTGTAAACCCCGGGTTAAGGTTTTACCGCTTTTTCTGATCAGCGGCCTTTTTAACCCGCTTTACGAATACCGTGGCCAGCGGAGGCAGATCGAGCACTATCGAGTGGTACTGGTTCTGCCAAGAGATGTTCGAGGCCTCAAACTTATCGGCGCCGGTTCCGTAGCCTGAACCCCAGTACTGACGATCATCGGTGTTGAGCAATACCTCGTAGGTACCGGGCTTGGGCACGCCCAGACGGTAGGCAATGTAGGGCACCGGTGTGAAGTTTGAGACCGCGATGATCTCATCGTCGTTCTCACTGTCAGTTCTCATCATCGCAAACACGCTGTGCTCGGCGTCATTGACATCAAGCCAGGTGAAGGCCTTGGGATCGTAATCGTTCTTCCACAGGCAGGGCTCCTTTAAGTAGAGATCGTTGAGATCGCGCACCAGGCGCTGGATCCCCTGATGCTTCTCAAATTTCAGGAGCCACCAGTCAAGCTGGGAGTCGACATTCCACTCTGAGGTCTGACCAAACTCGGATCCCATGAAGTTGAGCTTCTTTCCCGGGTGAGCGTACTGGAAGCCTAAGTACGAGCGCAGGTTGGCCGCCTGTTGCCACTCATCGCCCGGCATCTTGTACAGAAGCGAGCGCTTGCCATGGGTGACCTCGTCATGGGAGATTGAGAGTATGAAGTTCTCGTTGTAGGCGTAGATCATCGAGAAGGACATCTCGCCATGATGGTATTTGCGGAAGAAGGGATCAGTCTGCATGTACTCAAGCGAGTCATGCATCCAGCCCATGTTCCACTTAAAGCCAAAGCCCAGACCGCCTGTATAGGTAGGACGGGATACTCCGGTAAAAGCGGTGCTCTCCTCGGCGATGGTCATGGCGCCGGGGTAGTTCTTGTAGACCTCCTCGTTAAACCACTTTAAGAACGACACCGCCTCATAGTTGATGTTGCCGCCATCGACATTGGGGATCCACTCGCCGGGCTTTCTTGAGTAATCCCAGTAGAGCATCGAGGCCACTGCGTCCACGCGCAGTCCATCTACATGATAGTAATCAAGCCAGATGAGGGCCGAGGCGATGAGGAAGCGCCTTACGGTATCACGGCCGAAATCGTAGATGAGCGAGTTCCAGTCAGGATGCCAGCCGCGGCGCGGATCCTCATACTCATAGACGCAGGTTCCGTCAAAGCGGGCAAGCCCGAACGCGTCGGTAGGGAAGTGCGCCGGGACCCAGTCTAAGATCACTCCAATACCGTTCTGGTGCATGGTGTCGACGAAGTACTTGAAATCATCGATGCTGCCATAACGGCTGGTCGGGGCGAAAAGACCCGTAGGCTGATAACCCCAGGAGCCCGTGAATGGATGCTCCATCACCGGCATCAGCTCGACATGGGTATAGCCCATGTGCTTAACGTAAGTGGTGAGCTCATCGGCCATCTGACGATAACTCAGGCTCTTGCCCTGCTCGTCACGCTTCCATGATCCAAAGTGGATCTCATAAATTGAAATAGGCTTCTTGAGCTTGTCACTGAGCTGGGATTTGCGCCAGTCATCATCGTGCCACTCATAGGTGGTCTGATCGGAGATCACCGAGGCGAACGACGGATACTGCTCATGGTAGAAGCCTACCGGATCGGCCTTATGCGGCAGACGGTTGCCGTTTGGATCCTTGATCTCGTACTTGTAGCGAAGACCCGCGCCAAGTCCCGGAATAAAGAGCACCCAGTTGCCCATCATCGAGCGGGCCATCGGATGACGACGCCCGTCCCAGAAGTTGAAATCGCCGATGACAGAGACACAGGTGGCGGACGGGGCGTAGACCACAAACTTGGTGCCCTTGACCATCACGCCGTCGATTTCAACCTCAATTAAATGAGCGCCCATGGTCTTGTAGACATTTGCCGGGGTCTCATTCATGGTGGAGAGGCCGTAATAGGCCTCATCCCGAAACTGGTAAGGATCGATCACCTCGTTTACCGAATCCTTGTAGCTTACCTTGAACTTGTAATGGAATGGCTCTTTGACATCTGGGAGCTTTCTTTCAAAAAGCCCGTCCTGATTTACGCAATCGAGGCTGCAGATCTGCTTTGAGTCTTTAAGTGACAGTACCTCAACCCCCAGAGCTCCCGGAAGCCAGGCGCGCATGATGTACCCGCCTCCCTCCAGCGGCTGCAAACCCAGGGTCTCAAAAGGTTTGGTGAGTCTCGCGCCATTAAGATCGTCGATTAACATACTGTTCTCCTTAGGCTCACGGCCTTATCTCAGGAATTTCTTGTCCTGGTCATGGCCTGGGTCAAATCCTTTACAAACTGGTCACTGAAGATCTCATCGAGATTTTTTGTGAGCTTTCTTCTCCAGTTAGGATACTCTTTCATGGTACCCGGGACATTGACCGGCTTCTCAACTCCAATCCAGTCCTCAAGCTGGGAGCTGTACATCATGCAGCTGGTCTTGCACAGATGCACCTGCATGTCCTTTACAAGCTCCATCGAGAATGGAGTGTTTGAGGCGAGGTACGGAATTGAGCTGTCAAGCGATCCGAAATAACGCATGCTGTCGAACATACGCTGCTTGGCCTGATCGCGCTCACGGGTAAGATCAATGCGCTGCTGCTCGGTGTAAATGCCCATCTTTACACCGTTTATGAGATCAAGATTGTTCCACCAGCCCTTTAAGGTAGGCATGTCATGGGTGGTGAGAGCGGCCATTGCGGTGTGCTGGTAGTCATAAGGCGAGATAAAGCCGCCATCCTGCGAGCGCTCGTCAAAGAACATCTTGTAGGAGAGGGCTCCGCACTCCCTGAGCGCTACTCTAAGCTCCGCCGGAATGGTGCCCAAATCCTCGCAGATGATGAGGCACTTCTGCCTCTGCGACTCGAGGGCGATGATACCCATGAGATCATGCATCGGGGATTTGACATAGACACCGTCACAGGCCTTATGCCCGTTGGCGACCCACCAGAAGCGGTTCAAGCCCGCGGCATGGTCAATTCTGAGTGCGCCGCAGGAGCGCATGTTCGCGCGGTAGAGCTTTACCATCGGCTCATACGCGCACTCGCGAAGAGCCTTGGGATCCATAGGCGCCAGTCCCCAGACCTGGCCTAAGGGTCCTAAGTGATCAGGCGGCGCGCCTACCGAGGCCTTTACGCGGTAAACGCCATCACGATCGCTCCAGACATCGCAGGAGCCCGGAGCCACACCTACCGCGAGGTCACGGTAGATGCCCACGCACATATGGTTCTCTTTGACCTTCTTAAAGGCCTCGTCAAGCTGCTCCTGCGCCAGGAACTGGAGGTAGCAGTAAAAGCGCACGTCGGCGCTGTGCTCATTGCGCCAGACCTCGACAAAAGGAGAGTCTGCCTGCTGGAGCTCACGCGGGAAGGCCTGCCAGCCCGCGGCGTCAACTCCCTTCTTGAAGAGATCAGCCTGCAGGGCGCCGTAGGTCGCCATGCACAGAAGATCGCGTCCGCCCTCTTCAATAAAGGAGAGGAACTTGCGGCCGCGGGTGGAGCGGCGGTCATCAACGTGCATCCTGTCAAAGATGATCCTGAGAACCTCAAGTTTCAAATCCAGCACCGCGCGGTAATCCACGTACTCGCGCTCGCGCAACGCGCGCAGCTTCTGCTGGAAGGCCTTTGACCTTACAAGGGCGCAGGCCTCCTCGCACTGCACAAACTCTGGAACCTCAGGAACGCTGATGTAGCAGATGTTAAGCCACTGACGTGATGAGGGGGAATACGGGCTTACATTGCAGGGATCGGGGCTTGCGGGGTAACCGGCGTGCACCGGGTTTAGACCTACAAATGAGCCGCCGGTTTTGGCAAGCTGCGGCAGCAGCTTTTTAAGATCGTTAAAATCGCCTACGCCCCAGTTCTCCTCAGAGCGCAGCGCGTAAAGCTGCACGCTCACGCCCCAGAGTTTGCGTCCCTTCTCAAGATCCTCAGGCATGTACATGCGTGATGGGACTCTGATGAGGCTTTCTCTTATGGAGTTGAAGATCCTGTAGCCATCGGTTATGACACAGCTGAAGTGATGGTAACCGTATGGGAGATCATCATGGATGATGAAACGGCGCAGATCGTACTGCTCACCATCGAGATCAAAATAATCGGCTATCTCTATCTCATCGAGTGGTACCGTGTCGCTGATGCGGGAGTGATCCTCAAGCTCAATGCTCCAGGAAATGACGGCGCTCTCGCGCACGTCAGCGCGGGTGCGCAGATAAAGGCACTTAAAATCCTTGTCGTTTAAAACAGTGACCGGGTCGAGAATGTCCTTGCATTCCTTGACTCTGGCCTGCTCAAGCTTAAGCTCAAGGGCTTTTTGATCATCGATGGGATAGCCCATGATCTTGAGCATATCCGCGCGGTTTTTCGGATCAATAGTCACAAGATTATTGGAAACGTCAAGATAATCACGCGCGATGCCGGCTTTATCGGCAAGTTCCTGGATCTGATTTTGTGTCATGTTTAATTCCCGCTTTTGGAAAATTCCTTCCTCTTAAGATCTGTCTTAGTAAAATCAAGCTTAACCTTTTCTTTTATCAAAAATGTTGAGTTTTAAATAAGACAGCGATTGCGCTTAAGGCTTTCAAATTATTTTACATGTTTAGGATATTCACTTGCAGGTCGCATGTCGCAAAAGCGGAAGCATCAGTCAGAAAAAGTAAATTTAATATAGTTTCAGGTCAACAACGGGCAGTAAAACCTTAAGAGCGGTGAAAGGTTGAAATCCCCAATATTTGAAATCGCCAATCCAAAGTATTAGACAATATGGATGCCGGGGGCTTGCCCATCGGCGTTAGCATGGACTAAAAGAACAGCGTTCTGGCATACCTGAGACGAATGTCTAAGACTGGTATTTCATCTTCTCATCGGCTCATCTCGCAATGACATTGAAGTCATATCACACCAGAAAAGCATAAGAACGCGCTTTGTTTTCATAACGCCGCTGCTTGCTTGAGATGTCAGCGTTTCTAACATAAGATCAGAAATAACAAATCATTTTTAAGCGTAAAGATAGCTATTTAATCCGGGGGACAACCATGGGGTCTTCAAAACAGGTAAGTACTGACTATGAGAATTTCAGTGATTACATAGACCACAACTGCTACTACGTAGACAAAACCCGTTTTCTCCGTCCGGTATTCGCTGACCCCGGCAGGATCAGGCTTTTTACCCGTCCCCGCCGCTTTGGCAAGACTCTTACCCTTGACATGTTCAGGGAGTTTTTGAGCGTAAACCCTGAAAATCCCGGAGACACCAGCCGTCAGGAGCGTTTGTTCAAGGGGCTTGATGTCATGAATGACACGGAGCTTGTAGAGAAGTATATGGGACAGTATCCTGTGGTATCCATGACACTGAAAAGCGTGTTCGGCGAGAG
>SFGV01000005.1 GCA_004557545.1 Succinatimonas hippei | reverse complement strand
CCATGACCGTTTTCAAGGATTCGGATGTGCTGGTTGACCGTGTCGTGGCAATGCTCAAGTCGATTGCTGAAGGCAAAGAGGTTGAGGTAAACGACACCACCACCTATGATAACGGTAAAGGACCTGTAAAGGCCTACCTGTGCGAGCCTGTTGAGATCACCAAGGACAATATCAAGGAGCTCCTTTTGGATACAGGTAAAAGGAAGATCTGATTAGGATCTGTAGATAAACAAGAACAGCCGGCGCCAGACAACCCTGACGCCGTTTTTTTATGTTCAAAAAAGCTTTTACGTCATTGCCATGTCGCCTTTGACGTAAAATAGTCTCATCAAAAACTATTGTTTTATAGAAAACATTCTGACGGGTGTTCCGGATGAAGCCTTAAAAAGCCCGTTAAATTTCCAGTCAGACCGTGATGAGAGCTTAAAGAAAGCAGGGCCAAAGAGCGTGGTACTGGTCACCTACGGTGTGATCACCGAGGAGATTGAAAGGCTTGAGAAGCTCAGGTTCGCCACCGCGGTATTTGATGAGGCTCATAACATCAAAAACCGTGATACCAAGGCCTTCAAGAGCTGCCACAGGTTACAGGCCGATTTCAGAATAATGCTCACGGGCACTCCTCTGCAGAACCATTTAACTGAAATATGGTCATTGTTTGAAATTGCGGTGCCCGGTCTGCTTGGAACCTACAACTCATTCTCAGAGCGCTTTGTGATACCGGTAGAGCGTGATCACGACATGTCACAGCAAAGAACGCTCAAGCGTATCGTGAGTCCCTTCATATTGCGCCGTACCAAGGGTGATGTGTTAAACGAGCTTCCAGAGAAGAATGAAATTACGGTTGAGGTCGAGCTTAGCGATGAGGAGAAGGCCATTTATGATCAAATCCGCCGCGAGACCCAGCAGGCACTGGCAGAAGGCGCGATAAACCCGGTTCAGGCCTTAGCCGCGCTTACCAGGCTAAGACAGGCCGCCTGCTCGCCTGAGCTTGTTGATCACAAGCTCAAGCTGGTCTCATCCAAGACCGAGACCTTCTTAAACCTGTGCGACGAGCTTATCGAGAACAATCACCGCGCTCTGGTATTCAGCCAGTTCACCTCACACCTGGCGATCATACGCAGGGAGCTTGAGAAAAAGGGTATAGCCTATCTCTACCTTGATGGCTCCATGACGCCCAAAGAGCGCATGAAGCTTGTCGACGAGTTCTCAAACGGACAGATGCCGCTGTTTTTAATCTCGCTTAAGGCAGGCGGCACCGGACTTAACCTCACCGCGGCTGATTATGTCATTCATCTTGACCCGTGGTGGAATCCCGCCATAGAAGAGCAGGCCAGTGACCGCGCCTACCGCATAGGTCAGGAGCGTCAGGTAACGGTCTACAGACTGATAGCCAAGGGCACGGTTGAGGACAAGATCATCAAGTTGCACTCAACCAAGAAATCTCTGGCCGACGCTCTGCTTGAGGGCACGGAGATGTCAGCAAGACTTGGCCGTGATGAGATTTTGGAGCTTTTAAAGCTGACCAGTGAATGACACAACCGGGGCTTTCCAAATCAGAAAGCCCCGGCTTTTCGTGCTCTAAGAAAAGGCAGGTCCTGTTCTCGTGTATTCCGCCACCGCGGAACCTTTCGTTGTTGATGTACTTATTCACTTTTTCCATCAGCTCTCGATTGGCCTAATCAATGGTTCTTAGCTCTCCCGGCTGCATTCTGGTCAGAACCCGGCTCTGTATAAGCCCTACATTACGTTCACAGGCGCTCTTTTCATTAGGACTGTTGGGGGTGGCGGTCCCTGCGCCGCAAGCTCAGGGTCTTAGTGGATTTACTTCCTGGCGCAAGCCAAGGCCTAAGATCATGCAAGCTGTCTAAGCGAACTCAAACAGCTTGCGTCACCCAAGGTAGCACCCGCTCCGTGGGTGCTGAGGCAGCGCCGCTCTCAGGTGACGGCGCTTTTAATGAACTTAAGCTTTCACATCATTTAGCTTCGGCAGCTACGGCGTTGCTCTTCATGGGCTGTTCCGCTGTCTCGGTGGCATCAGCCTCAGCATGTCGCTCGCTGGGGTGAGCTCGGTGATGATCTTCTTGTACTGTGTGTTCCAGATCGGGGAGCCAAGGTACATCACCACGATAGTGAGGATGCTGAGCGCGCCCGGATAGAGGAAAATCAGGCCGCGGATGCCGTTGATGGCTTCCTCAGTCTGCTGCACGTTTGGCACATAGCCTACCAGTGTCAGCACCACGCCCGGGATGAACCCGGCGATGGCGGTGGAGATCTTTCTGAAGAAAGTGTAGGCCGAATAGACCAGGCCCTCAGAGCGGATGGTGGTCTTCCACTCACTGTACTCTACGGCATCAGAAATGAGCGCCCAGTTTAAGTTTAAGGTGTTGATAAAGGCACTGCCCAGGAACGCGATGGAGGCAAAGAAGATGTAGGCCAAAATGCCGTCCACCACGAAGTAGGCGGTAAGACAAGCATGGGCAAAGATCGACTTTTCGAACTATGCGTGGGACGGCAAAGCGTTAGGCTGTTTTATTCAGCTGACGGATGGAAAGTGCAAAAAAAATTAATAGTCAATTATCAGTTGTAAATCAGCCGTAAATTATTTACGGCTGAAAATATAGCTGAAATCAACTAAAATACAAGTGATCAGATTTCGTTTTAAGCATGGATCTTCAATGAAAGAAACACACAGCCTTGAATTCAAGCGGGATATCACCAATACCTTTTTAAAGACCGTGAGCGCATATGCCAATTATGATGGCGGCTCTGTCATTTTTGGTGTTGATGATCAGGGCACTGTTGTCGGGCTGGCTGATCCCGAGTCCGCGTGTCTTGATATTGAAAATAAAATTAACGATTCCATCTCCCCACAGCCGTGTTTTGAACTTAAGGTAAACAAACGTGAAAAAACTATTGAGCTTAGCGTAAGCGCGGGACTTAATAAACCATATCTGTACAGAGGAAAGGCTTATAGGCGAAATGACACGGCGACAATTCCTGTTGACCCTCTTGAATTATCGAGACTGGTTTTGCAGGGTAAAAACATCAATTTTGAGTCTCTCCCAGCCAGCAATCAGGAGCTGACCTTCGGCGTTCTGGCGGATAAAGCAAAAGATGAGATTGGCATCCATGACTTAAGTATGGACGTACTAAGGTCACTTGGGCTGTATTCAAAAGATGACGGATATAATCACGCCGCTGAGCTGCTTTCTGACAAAAATGATTTTCCGGGGATCGATATGGCCTGCTTTGGGGAGTCAATCAGCATAATAAAGAAAAGAGCTACCTTTTCTCACGAATCTGTATTGCGTCAGCTTGATGAAGCGATGCAAATTTACAGGGACACTTATCAGTATGAAAAAATAGAAGGCATGAGGCGAGAAAAAATCAGTCTGATCCCGGAGGAGGCCTTCAGAGAAGCGCTTGTAAACGCATTGATTCACAGAACCTGGGATATCAGCATACAGATCCGTGTTCTGTTATTCCCCGACCGGGTGGAAATCTCCTCGCCCGGAGGACTGGCAGGCGGGATCTCAAAAGAAGAGTTTCTGCGCGGTAATATCTCTTTTTTGCGAAATCCTATCCTGGGAAATGTGTTTTACCGTCTCCATCTGGTCGAAATACTTGGAACCGGGATTTTAAGGATCAGATCAGCCTATGAAAACAGCGTGAAACAGCCTTTGTTTGAGTTTTATGAAAACTCAATCACGGTGATTCTGCCGGTAAATACGGCGCCTGATTTGTCTGAGGATGAACAGAGGGTATATAAGGCTTTAAGCCGGGTTTTCCCGCAGTCCATAAGTGAGATTAAAGAGAAAATTCCATTTGGTCGCTCAAAGATCACGGCCCTGCTTCAGGCGATGGGAAAAAAGAATTATGTTGTCATCACTGGAAAAGGCAGGGGAACGAAATACAAGCTCCTATAAGAACGTAGAAACCGGTTGCAGTATGTGTACCTGAGTATCAGCAGTCCTGACTACGCTATTTAATCCGTTTTTTACATTGGCGCCGTAGAGGATCTTAAAGAGACGAGGGATACTCGCGTATGAGCTGCGCAAGCCTGAGATCCTCTTCGCTTGCCTCATTAAGATAGTTTAAGAGTCCTTCGGTCTCGATGGCAAACGATCTGGCGCTATCCTTAATCATCCGCGCGCTTACCTCAAGGTAGTGCTTGTAAACACTCTCGCTGGCGCGGGATCTTTCATTGTCACCAAGGTACATGTAGTACCGCTCCTTCATGACAGAAGAGACTTCATCATCAGGCTCAGGTAGCGGGTTTTCGTTGTAGCACCGCTCAAGATATGCCCGGTCAGCCTCTGACAGGGAGGGATCCTCCTGTACCGCGTGTGCTTTGGGAAAATCTATATGATCAAGCCTTGAGCTGAAAACACAGTTAAAGGCTCTGGCGGTATCGTAGTTAAGACGCGCACGCCGCGCGGGAGTGAGCACCGCCGGAGGCGCGATCATCATTCCGTCAGAGCGCTCATGGGTAAGCGTGACCGGATTGCCTTTGTAATAAAGGATCATGCTATACGCGCCGTGGTTCTCGGCAACCGCCCTTGAAAGACCGCACTTGCCGTCAATCGTGACGGTCATGACCACGTTGCCTGACTCATGAGCCTTGCGCAAAAGACTTATTCGTTCATCCTCAGAGCGCAGCATATACGAGATTAGTCTCTGGTTTTTCTCTCTGAGCGCGAGCGCCAGAGAGCGCAGCCAGACAAGCCTCTGAACCTGGGTCTGCGCGGCGCATTTCTTATGGGTGACGCGCTCAAGCGTGCGTTCAAGCGAGGTATGAGGCACAACCTCAAAATCTCCCAGCAGATTGCAAGCGTAGGTCGCGGTTCTAAGACTAACGATGCCGGCCATTCCTGATGTGATGTCAGGCCTTTGCAGGCAGTTTTGGGCGCAGAGATCCAGAGCGTAAAGATACTCCGGGTTCCAGGTTACTACTATCCTGCCCTCAGTTCTCTGCCGGATCTTTCTTATAAACTGCGCCATGCTCTGGTTTGAGCGCAAAAAAGCAGGAGCGATGCGCTGGGCAAACAGATAATATGGGGATGGAACAAACCGCTCTGGCAGTCTGCCCCAGATGGTCTGGGGCTCTGAGAGCGGATTGAAGTCCTGATCGCAGTCCTGAAGCACCGCGCCGCAGACAATTGACGGAGGCGCGGTAACCGGAAGCGGCAGTAGCAGTAGGACGCCTTTAGGAGGATTTGACGTCACTTGAACTGCCGCTGTTCACTGTCATATTTAAAGCCTGATTTCTTGAGGCGATCCTTGAGCTTATCAGCGTCAATTTCCTGCGCCGAGCACAGATCCTCAAGCGATGAAAATTCATCGCGAAGCTGCATGTTGACCGCTGAAACCAGGATGTAAGGATCCATGGTCTCGTAGCGTTTAAGCGGGATCATGGTCATGGCTTATTTAACCTCCTCCACAAGTTCCTCACGCATGCTCTTTACCTGCTCCACAGCCTCTGAGACGGTTGAGGCGCGGGCAAGGCAGACGCCCATGCGTCTCTCGCCGTCAACCTCAGGCTTTCCGAAGATCCTGATCTGAGAGCAGGGCGCCTTGGAGAGCGCTTTATCGATATTCTTATAGGTGATCTCAGAGCCCTTGCCTTTAACCAGCACCGCGGCCGAGGCGGAAGGTCCGATGAAGGTAATATTGCCTATAGGAAGACCGAGCAGGGCGCGCACATGCAACGCGAACTCTGAGAGATCCTGTGAGATCATGGTGACCATGCCGGTGTCATGCGGTCTTGGGGAGAGCTCTGAGAATATGGCCTTGTCACCGCAGATGAAGAATTCAACTCCGAAAATGCCAAAACCGCCTAAGGATGAAACCACGGTTGAGGCGATGCGCTTGCACTCAAGCAGCACGTCCGAAGGAAGTTCCTCAGGCTGCCAGCTCTCATGATAGTCGCCGTTTACCTGATGATGCCCGATAGGCTTGCAGAAGTGAATACCGTCGACCGCGCTTACGGTCAGCAGGGTTATCTCGCGGTCAAAGCGGATGAAGCTCTCGACTATCACGCGGTTCATACCACCGCGGCCGTGCTCACAGGCGTAGTCAAAGCATCTTTCTATATCATCCTCGCTCTTGAGCACGCTCTGGCCCTTGCCTGAGGAGCTCATAACCGGTTTCATGACGCAGGGGAAACCGACCTTCTGAATATTGGCGCGAACCTCATCTACGCTTGAGGCAAAGAAGTAAGGGGAGGTTGGAAGCTGCAGTGTTTCCGAGGCGAGAGTTCTTATGGCCTCGCGGTTCATAGTCACATTGGCGGCGTTGGCACTGGGAACTACATGGAAACCTTCCTTCTCAAGCGCGACCAGCTCCTCGGTGGCGATGGCCTCTATCTCAGGGATGATGTAGTCAGGACGTACCTTTAACACCAGCTCGCGGAGTTCTTTAGGATCGCGCATGTTGATAACCGCCTTCTTCTGCGCTACCTGCATCGCGGGGGCGTTATCGTAGCGGTCGCAGGCAACTACGGTGATCCCAAGGCGCAAAAGCTCAATTGCCACCTCTTTTCCAAGCTCGCCTGAACCTAAGAGTAAAGCGGTGGTGCTCTTACCACCATAGTTGTTGATAACTTCAGAAGACACGGTTATTTCCTTCCTTATGCCAAAAACACTGCCTAAATAATAGTCTACCAATGGGCAAATTACGAACCGGAATTTGCGTGCGGACTAATGGGGCAGATCATGCCGATATCCAAATGGGTAAAGCGTTTGCCGCGACATAATGTGCTTATTTTAGGTCATTATTATTTTCAGGTTCTCATATCTGATCCTGCTTGATCAGCTCCTGATGTTGTCAGGCCGCTTTATGGGCCCCTGTAAAATCATATAGCAGTTCACACAGTCAAACTTAAGCTCAAAAAAGCTTTTGCCTATTTTAAGGATCAGCGGTTTTATCTTTGTATGCTCACGCTTTGGGCACATGTTAAAGCAGTAGCGCAGGCAGTGGCGGGACACCAGAACCGGGGCAGGGCCTTCAGGCTTTTTAACCTCAAAGGCCGGTACCGGGTTTTCAAGCCCGTGTTTTTTGTAAAACTCCATGGCGTCATGGTTCATGATGTTGGCTCTGAAATCCAGCCTGCGCTCAGCCTCAGGTAGCATGGGGGCGTTTTCAAAGTGATGCTCGACATGAACGCGGCGTTGCCGTTTTCTGGTGTCCAGATCTTCAATCACACTGCGTCTTAGGTTATTGATAAGGCTTTGCGGGACAAAGTGATGATAAGGCAAATCGAGTTTTAGTTCGGATAAAGCGTAGTGGCTCTGGCCAAGTCGACCCAGCTTCTCCTTAAGGTTCTGCTCAAGCTTTGAAAAATCGCGCGCCTGCTGAAGATCGCTGAGCTTTATCTCCTCAAGGACCTTTTCACCTCTCTCGTCACAGGCCTCAAGCCCAACGCCGTTTTCCGTCTCAAAGTACTTAAGTCTGAGAGCTATGGTTCTTTTGCACGACTCCTCTGTAAGCGAGCGCTCAAACTCCGCGTCCTTGCTTCTGTAAAATCTGGTGCCGCTTTTTATATGCGGCAGTCTCTGAAAGATCTCGGCGCTGCCGTCATCGCGAACCGAACTTACGCGAAAGCCCTCAAGAACGCCGTCTGCAGTGAAATAGTTAAGGCTGTCCCCGTTACCCAGCTTCACGCCCTTTAGGAGTTTGAACCTGAGATCATGCGCTCCCTGGCTCATCAGAGTGCCTATATCCACGCCTACAAAGCCCGGGGCGTTGAATCTGGCATAATTGTCCTTGATCTCATGGGCGTTGTACTCGGTAAAGGAGCGGTTGAAGCTCTTGGTAATGTCAGGGGTGAAGCTGGTGACCGTTGTGCCGTAGGAGCTGCGTTTGACGCCATCCATGGTTTTCAGGATCTCGTCCAGGCGTTTTCTGTAAAAGGCGGTTACATTGCGTACGTAATTCTCATCCTTAAGCCTGCCTTCAATTTTAAAGGAGGAGATCCCGGACTCAATGAGTTCTTTTAAATTGCGCTCCTGACTCAAATCCTTCATCGACAGAAGATAGCGGTCCCTGGCAAGGCAACTGCCATCGCTGTCATAAAGAGACTGAGCCACACGGCACAGCTGGGCGCACTCGCCGCGGTTGGCCGAGCGCCCGGTCACCGCGGCACTAAGGTAGCACCTGCCGCTTACGCCGACGCACAGCGCGCCGTGGATAAAGCATTCAAGCTTTACTTTGGTCTTCGCCCTTATTTCTTTTATTTCGCGTATGCTCAGTTCTCTTGCGAGAACCACCTGAGAGAATCCTGCGCGCTCTAAAAAAAGCACCTTTTCCGCTGTAGAGTTGTCCTGCTGGGTACTGGCGTGGATCTCAAGCGGCGGGAGCGGTCCGTTGATAAGCCCGAGATCCTGTACGATGAGCGCATCAGCTCCGGCGTCATAGAGCTTAAACGCCAGCTCACGGGCTTTTTTTAATTCCTCATCGTCAAGTATGGTATTGAGGGTTACGTGCACTCTGGCGCCGAACTCATGGGCAAGATCGCACACCTCTTTAATATCCTCAAGGCTGTTGGGCGCCGCGGCGCGGGCGCCAAAGGCGGGACCTCCGATGTAGACGGCATCGGCTCCGCTCATGATCGCCGCGCGGGCGCATACCTTATCTTTCGCTGGGGCAAGCAGTTCTATGGTGCGCATCAAATTCTGTTTTGTTCCTGTACTTAAGTCTGTTTTAGAGATCTTAAATCGCCTTCAGCCATCAATCACTATTTTGCCGTTATAAGGCTCAAGCGTCAGACTGCCGCCGGTTTTCTTATAGGTCATAAAATCGGTGCCTGACGGGAGCTCAACGGTCTTTTGTGTGGGGCCGCGGTTTAGGAATATCTCAAGTCTGGTTTTGTCAGCGCAGAGTATGACGCTTATATGCTCATATGTTTCATCAGATGAGATCTCTTTTCTCTGGGAGGCCGCCCGGATCACAGCGCGCAAAAGATCCTGACGCTCCATTGGCATGGCGCAGAGGTCATCACCTGACATCAAAAGACCGTCTGAGGCTATGACTGAGCCGACATGAAAGGCGTACTCGCCTTCACCTGCTCTCTGATCCTCAAGATCACAAAGCACCAGACAGTCAGGATCGTTTATCCAGAGACGGTGGTTCATCCAGGATCTTAAGGCGCATTCCTCTGAGGTGCTGGCAAAAACCTCTCCGTCGCGTCTTATGTCATCCCCAACTCTCATTCCATCAACAAGACCAACAGACTCCCACAAAGGGGCGTTGCAGCCCAGAATAAAAGCGTCACCTCCAGCGGCGTCGCGTATGGTCTTAAGCGCGAGACGAATATTCTCAGGCCCGCTTATCCCGCTTCTAAAGCAAAGTCCCTGGTAAGATCCCCAGTAGAGCGAGTCGAGCTTGAACAGTCTCACGCCAAAACGCTCAGCCATCGTGCCTGTCACCTGTGAGATCCAATCCCTTACTTCCTTTATTCCATAATCAAGGGTAAGCCATGGCAGATCGCGCCAGCCGCCATAGGTATAGTCAGAGGCTACGGCCGTTTTGTCATCAGCTCCTAAGGCAAACCAGTCATTGTGCCGCAGGGCAATCTCAGATGACGCTGAGGCTATCATCGGGGCAAGCCAGATCCCCGGGATCTTGCCATGAGATATGATGTCGCTGCATATCCCTTCAGGCCCGTCCCTGAATTTGTCAGAGAATGACAGCCAGTCACCAATCGATGTCTCATAGCCGTCATCTATGAGAAGATACTCAAGCTCAGGGTATTTTGAAAGCTCACTGAGGTTTTTCCTTACGTAGTCGGCCGTTACCTTCTCATAGCGGCTGTACCATGAGCACCAGCCCATGGGCGCTTTTTTAAATCTGAGCTTGTATTTTTCTGTCAAAACCGAAGCATAAAGCTCAAGCGCGTTTTTTAATGACGGAGCCTTTATCTTACAGAGCCCTTCGCTGAAAACCCGGCTGCCTGTGCTCTCACACAGCAGTGATATGGTTATTTCGCAGGTATCAGCGTTTATAAGGAATCTTCCGACCGCGCTCTCCTGACTTGTAAAACCAAGCAGGGTCCAGCCCTTTGAGCGGTTTTCAAAGGCTATAACGCCATAGGCCTCGCGCGTGGAGCCTGTCAGTGGATTAAGTCTGTAGGGCAGATCGTCATCAGGACATCTTCCCGTGAAGATCCTGTTTTCAAAGGTCCCTTCCTGCACCGAGAGCATCTGAAAGCCTTCGGCGTAGAGCCTGCTCTGCCTGTATGGACTATCAGGAATATCAAAAGACCACGGGGCTGATACCTCGGCGCGGCCAGAGATCAGCGGTGTTCTCAGGGTAAAGAGCTCAAGGCAGGTTTCAGTGTTTGTTAAAGCTTTTGCCTTAGTGATAATAAGGGATGAGTTTTGTGGCATTTTTTATCTTTCAATTTGACATGTGAGTTTATCGACCAGAGCGTAAACGCCTGTTTGAATTTCATATAACGCCCGCTTAAAATCCCGCGTGTACCATGGGTCATCAATCTCACCGCCATCCTTTGTAAAAGAGAGCAGGAGTCTCACTTTATCTGAAGCCTTATCGCCAAAGCGGTTTTTGTAAAGGTACAGGTTCTCTGAGTCCATCAGGACTATCAGGTCAAAGCTTTCCAGATCAGCCTCAGTTACAAGTCGCGCGCGGTGTGACAGATCTTTATAGCCTGACGCTGAAAGCAGGGATTTCATCGGAGGATAGATCCCGTTTCCTTCCTCTTCATCTGAAAGCGCCGCGGAAGACGCGATAATCTTTCCTGCAAGAGCGCGCTTTTTAGCCTCATCATTGAACACCACCTCGGCGGCGGGGGATCTGCAAATATTGCCATGGCACAGAAACAGCACTTTAAGCATGTTGTTATCCTTCTCTTTAAATAGGACGTTTAATGATTTGCTCTCGGGAGTCTTTTCCAGGTCTTGGAGTAAACGAGAAGATTTTCTCCCAAAAGAGTCTTTGGGGAGAAGTAAGTCGTGGACCGGATGATACGCAGTCATATGTTGTCATAATTTAAGAGCATCACCGGGAAATGAAGCCTTATTTGACAGACAGCTCTATATTTATAGAACCTCAACCTTCCAATATCCTCTTTTGTTTGAGCCAACTCTGTGAATGTATCCGTTCTTTTTCAGATAAGACAAGCTTGTTTGAATTGTTGTAGAACCAAGGTGCAGTCTTTCGGCAAGCTTACTCTGTGTAAGGTTAGGATTGTCTCTTAGTTCCTCCATAACAAGTTTTTGCGTTTTATTGAGTTTGTTATTATATACATAAGGCAGATTTTCTTTAGTTTCAGTATTTAACTTATTGTCAGAGCCGTTGTTATCCACATATTGAAAAGGCAGACAGACAACTATGGAGTTTTCCCTGAAATCATATGCTCTTTTCCCATAGATTTCAGTTACCTTTGGTACACCGCGTCCAGAACGCTCACTAATGTGAAGCTGAAGAAAAACATCTGAAAGCTTTTGGTTGACAGGGACGGATCCACCTTTAAAAAATCCCTCCAACGTTTGTCCCGGAGCAATTGTCCCTCTGGAAAGAATTTCAATCCTGTCACTGTAAACGGTGATCATGGGGGCGTTACCACTGACCCATTTATTGTGTACAAAAGCGTTAACGACTGCTTCCCTGAAAGCATCGGGATCAAACAGGCGGATATCTGTTCTTTGCATTACCCTTTCACGCTCATCTGCCTGTACCAGATTAATTACATCCCCATATTCAAGGATTTTTTCTAGTGATAAGAGGATACATGTATTCCCGAACTCTCTGACTGAAAATAAGGGAGAGGCTTTTGACTTGCCACGAAAAATAGATACTCTGATCGGCATATGACAGTTATCAGATAAAAGCTGAGCCTGTAAGTTATATTTCCCGTTCTTTGTCAGCAGGCCAAGATTCTTCCGGAATGTCTCTTCCTTTAGATTTATTCCTCTTCCAGCATAGTAGGTAAAAAGCTTCACAAATGTCAGATCCTGATATTCAGATTCAGTGTTCTCTATTGAAGGAAGACCATGATTGAGAATATCAAAGAGTTGAGCTTCTCTGTCCGGAAACCTCGCGACATTCTCTTTGCTTGACCCAATTCTGATATAGCGGATCCCGTCAAAAGCTGTTGGAACGTTTTTCGCCGCGGGGATATCAAGTATGACTATTCTTTTTCTGTCCAGTTCAATTTCATGAAATGAAAAGAGCAGATCTGGAGATAACTTTCTTGCAAGATAATGTTGCAATGGTTCATTCTTATAATCTTTCTGATAATTGAGATTTGTTCCTGTTATTTCAAGAGTGTCATTCTTTATCCCCCAGATCATGTATCCGCTTTCTTTTCCACACATCGCAGCGGCGTTTGAAATAGCAGAAATATATTCACCAATTCCATGGGGTTCATACCAGTTTTCTTTAAACTCAATCCATTCTTCTTCCGATTTGTAAGTGAGAAGCACTCTGACAATTTCGCTATAGTTCTTCACTTTTAAATTATCCTGTGTCTTCGACCTATGAGTTTTATACTTTTATCTAACAGTTTATCTAACAGTTTATCTAACAGTCTCTGGAACTGTATTTGTATTATACATTGATATATCTGTAGTTTCTGCTTTTTTATTTAACACTTTATTACACAGCTGTATAACGTGAATATATCATGCTTCTATGTGAACCCTCACCCGACTAAAGTCGGGTGCTTCCAACGACACGATTAAGTTCGTGTCATGCTGTCTTTAGGACAGCGGACTGCCTTTCTACGATAAGGTACTGAACTCAGTTAACTTGATGGCATTACGCCACAAGCTCCGCATTCAGACTAAGTAACGTAGACAAGGTGCAGGTGGTTTCGCATCAGCCTCATCATCGCGGCGTCATAACTCACGTCACCGCTCTTACCGATATTGGTGTACTTAAAGAAGCGGTAGAGGTTAGGCGCCATGAATATGGAGTTAAGACAGCTTAAGAGAACTTCTCTTCCGCTTACCTCCGAGCGCTTGGTAAAGCCGTAATGGCACAGATAGCTGTCAAGCTTACTGTACTTGAAGAGGGATTCAAAAGATACGGAAATGGTTGAATTTTGAGGCAGAGTGTTTATCATAGTTTTTGTGTGTTGATGCTTTAAGTTTTTGATTTTACAAACTAATCTTATCACATCGGCACACAAAATTCAACATAAATCTTTGTTATTTAAAAAAATAACCAGGATTTCACCCTCAAAAAAAACATCCCTCAAAGCCCTCTCCTTGCAAGACTGAGCTCAAGTTTGTATTTTTAAAGAACAAGAGCGATGCTAAATCACTCTGTTTCAATGTGTTAACCCGACTTTTATGTCATTTTTGAACTGCAAAAGTCGAGTACCTAAGTCCTCAAAAAACAGGCGGCCGTGAGCCGCCTTAAAAGTCAATAGCTTGATCTTAAAGCTTGACCTTTATGTCAAACTCTCCCTTGTCTATCTTTGACACAAGAACCGCATGTTCCTCCTCGTTGAAGCTGTAGAACTTCAGTATGATAATTCGGATCACTGACCCGGCTATGGGTAGCACGGAGACTATCAGGAATAGGGTGTCGAGCGTTTGGGCGCTTTGAGTCGCGTTGGGAACATAGCCGACAAGCCCCAGCACGACTCCGGTAATGCCTCCGGCGATCGCGGTGGACAACTTGCCTGTGAAGGTCTGACCGGCAAAGGTGATGGCGGCGCAGCGTTTCCCCGTGTGATAGTAGGAGTACTCTACTGTGTCAGCGATCATCGCTGAAACCAAGGGGTTGGTCATCATGAAGATGGTGATGATCACGGCCAGCCAGACGATTACCGCGGTTGTATTTCCATAGCCAGTAAAGTAGAAGCCGAGGCGGGCGACTATTTCAAGGGCGCACAGCACGATAAAGATGTCGCGCTTGCGGAAGTGCGCGGTCAGCACTGGTGTGACCAGGCAAGCGATCGAACTGCATATAGTGATGGTACCGATCGCCGCCACCAGGCCTCCGTTTCCCAGGTTGTAGGTGAAAAAGTAGATGTAGATGGTGCCCGCGATATTGGTGAACACATTCATGAAGAAGATAGCCAGGATCATGAACAGTGGCTTATTGGTAGCCACCACCTTGAAGGTCTGTAAAAGCGTCACCTTTCCAGCGTCTCCTTGCGGTCTTACTTTTTCACGAGTATTCATGTACCCGTTGAGCATCAGTATGAGACCGACAATCATCAGCACGATGACAGCGGGCAGGTAACCTTGATCGTTTCTGCCCTCCGCGAAGAAAGAGCTGAGCTTGGGGAAAATAGTCATTGAGAGGCCGATGCCGGCGTTTACCCCGAGCATAGCGCATGTGGCGGCTTTCGCACGCTCTTGAGGATCATCGGAGAGTACCGTGGTCATAGACCAGAATGGCAGATCGCTGATGGTGTAGAGCGTTCCCCATAGAATATATGTAGCGCCGGCGTATATGGTCTTTGTCGTAACCGAGCCGTCGATATTGATGAATGCCAGCACGGTTATGATGAAAATAACGAATGGCATGAATCCCAGGAAAGGACGGTATTTGCCACGCTTTAGATTCATCGAATCGATTAAGCCAGCAAACAGAGGGTCATTGAAGGCATCCCAGACGCGGGCTATAAGGAAGATCATGCTCGCGGCCACTGGGGATATCCCGAGGATGTCGGTGTAGAAGAAGAGTATGAATGTGCCTACCAGGCCAAATGAAAAGCACTGGCCCGTCGCGAACCCGAAGTACGAGGCCAGTGTAGTGAACGGGATCTTGATCTTGTCAGCCATGTTAAACCTCCTGCCCACGCCCGGTGAGCTCTGAAAACAGCCTGCACTCCTCCTTGCTGTATGGAGTGCCGTCCTTATAGAACAGATCGTGGAACCAAAGATCCAGGTAGTCTTTCCTCGCCTGCATGATCACTGGCCATGGAAGGTGAGTCTGGGTGCGCCCGTTAACAAGTCCCCAGCTGTAGGCGCCAACCTTTTCGCGCTTGAAAATAGGCAGGATGTCCTGAACAGTTGACATAGCATGCCGCGCCAGCCATTCGGTACACAGGATTGGACGTCCCAGCTTCTTGAGCAGGGCTATGGACTCTTCAATCACATCGGCGGGGCTGTAGGCGTGGAATGACAGGATGTCAGAGCAGTCAAGCGCGAGGCGGTCTATTTCACTGTCAAAGAGCCTAACGTCGCGATTAAGGAATGTCTTCATGTTACGCCAGGCCCCAACGGTCAGGGGTTGCACAGGATCCTGGGCGCGTACCCATGAGACGGCCTCGCGACAGAGCTTAGGCGACATCTCTAAAAGCGGTCCCTGGAAGTGGGCCTCCTTTCCGTCATCGAGGAAGATGCCGTCGTTGGTCGGCTCGTTGTAGACGTCCCACACAAAGACGCGCTCGTCGTCGCGGAACACATGGACGATGTCTGAGACGTAAGATTTAACCAGCGGCCAGAGGGCTGGAAGGACCACGATATTGCGGCCAGGGCTTGCCGCCGCCTGCGAGTTGTGTACGCCAGGACGCGGATCCTTTTGCTTGCCTATCCATGGATGGTCGCCGGAGAAGCCACAGTCATCCATAAGCGTGAGCATCACCTGGATGTGGTGTTTTGAAGCTATGCCGAGAAAACGGTCGATACGTTCTACGAGCCCATCGCGATCGTAAAGCCACACGATGAATGGCAGGTTGATGCGAAGGGTATTCATGCCTATGCCTTCGGCCAGGCCCAGCTCATGTGAGATCGTCTCTTCATCGAAGGTCTCGCGTTGCCAAAGTTCGTTCCAGTTTACCGCGGTCGACGGCAGAAAATTGATGCCGACAGGCCAGTCACGCCTGGCGTACCAGGCGTTGATTTCCTTTTCACTCCAACGTCTTAACATGGAATGCTCCTTTGCTAATAAAATTAGCAAAATAATATTAAACTATTAGCATATACGCTAATAATTATTATCAAATATGTGAGTGGACTCACTTTTGTATAATTCCGTCAGCGGAGGACGAAAGTAAATTGACGAAGAAAGTGACGATGGCCCAGATAGCAGCCAAGGCCGGGATCTCTCAGCCCACGGTGTCTCTTGTGCTAAACGGAAATACCGATGCACGGATATCGGAGTCCACACGCAGGAGGGTGATAGAGGTGGCGCGCGAGCTTGGCTACCGCAAGGCAGTCGTACATTTCGGCAGCGATCAGTTACGCGTCGCGCTGATCCTGGATGGCTCGATAATCACGCATGATCACTTCGTGCAGGCATTGAACGAGGCGGCGGTGAGGGCTAACGAGCTGGATCTGTCGCTGTGTATTCTCGACGCTCTTCAGGACAAGGCTGGTCGCAGGCGCGTGCAGGACGAGGTTAACTCAGGCCATTATGCTGGGGCGATCATCGCGACCAACGTGACCTGCGGCATAGACTTTAGCTACGAGCTGCGCTGCCCGTGTGTTTATCTGAACTGCGTTCCCGAGAATGACATCGAAGTCACGGCAGTACTGCCAGACGACTACGCTACGCTACACCGTCTGGCGGGTGAATTACTTGAAAAGTACCGCCGTCCATGCATCATTGCCGGTGACGCCTGGATGAGCGCGACGACAAAGCGCATTCGCGCGATCGCGAGGGCTGCTTTCGAACAAGGTATCGAGATCGGTAATGACAGCGTGTATTACACATCGTGGAGTTTCAAGCTCGCGTACGAGGCTGTCAGAAAGGTTATGACGAGGCCTGAACCTGAGCGTCCGGACATCCTGTTCTGCGCCTCTGACTACCTTGCCGCCGCCGCCTACCAGGCCGTGTATGTCTGTGGCCTAAAGATCCCCGGAGATGTCGCGGTCTGCGGCTATGACAACCAGTCTTTAAGCGAGGAACTCACTCCGACGCTGACCACTGTCGATCTGCCTTACGACGAAATGGGCGCTATGGCAGTTGATCTCATTTACAGGAAGATCACGAAGCCTGACGAGCAGCCAAAGCAGAACCTGATCCGGGTCAAAGGAGAGATCTTCAGGCGAGAGTCAGCCTGAAAAGGGCGCTATATAATTTCACTATGTGGAAACAGAGAGGCGAACAGCCTGGTTTTCAAATTTCCTTTGACCATCGCGACACTGACAGATAGCGAAGCGATCTGACCGATCCTATGTCATAAGTTGCAATTTCTTATGGATGCATGACAGCTACTTGAGTTCACGACGTGCTCGCAGCAGCATGCTCCGGCGAGAATGGAATGATCATTTGGCTGATTAGCCGCGGCTTGACTCCAGTGACTTTACAAGTACGGATCTGAGCAGAGCTGATGGAGAAGTCGGACATGAGACTGAGCCGAGGCCTCTTCGTGTGACAACCATCTGGCGCGACGTCGCCATGACAAGCTTTCCACTCACAGGAGGGCGCACTGCCTGAGGCGTATTACCAAGATATGGTATCAACCATCTGATCTAAAATAAAATATTCTAAATCAGCGCAAACCATGATGGCTTAGAGAAGATGTTTCAGGATTTGCGTTCGCCCGCGATAATGGCAAGTGACTGGAAAAGACCGCTCAGTACAAGAGAGATCATGGCCGCGAAACCAGGCAAAACGTCAAAACCTGCACACAGCGCGCAAAGGCCTAATTGCGCTGTAACGAAAAGCCTTGAAAGCCATTTCTCGTAATAGAACGCTGATTGGGCTTTAATTCTTGCTTTCGAAAGCTCAAGCACGTCGTTTGATCCTATTACAACTGAAGCGTGAGAGCATAGTGCCGGACCCATGGACAGTAGAGCAACAGGAACACCAGACGAATCTGAGGCCTCAACACTGTGGGTGAAGGCGATGACCTTCTTGTCTCTGTCATGAGCATAGGCGCCTACAGCCGCGGTTTTCTCCTCGTTATTCATATTCCCTGAGATCTGCAGGATCCCGGCCTGATCGGCAAGTGCTTTTAAGGTGATCTGGCTGTCGGCTGAAAGCAGGGCAATCTCATGTCCGCTTGAGCGCATGTAGGATACGAGCTCTCTGAAATGGTCTCTCAGAGTGTTGGTAAGCGCTATAGCGCCTAATACATTGGCGCCGTCTGCCAGAAATACCACGGTGCGTCCCTTACGCATCAGCGCGTCTACCTGATCGCGGGCGCGTCCAAGCAGCACCTTGCCGCTTTTTTGCATAAACAGGGCGCTTCCGCACTGGTAATCAGTACCGTCTATCATCGCGTAGCAGCCTGACTGAGGGTAAACCCTGGATCTGTTTATCCTGATCGGCATGAGATGGCGTTTTACGGCTTCCCTGATAATGGCGCGCGAGATCTGGTTGTGGCAGCTTACCTCAATTGACGCGGCGATTGAGATAATCTCATTATCTGTGAGGCCGTTATAGCCAATCACCTCTGATACTGCGGTGCTGCCGTCTGTCAGCGTTCCATTTTTGTCGGTAATAAAGACCGAGCTTTGCGCCAGATTTAAAAGCGTGGATTTTGAGCGCACCAGAGTATTGCGCTTCATGATGGAATGGATGGTGTTCAGAAAAATCAGACTGGGGACAGCGCAAAGAGCTCTTGGATTTATGGAGCACAAAACCGCGGCCGCGGTTAACGTGTTGCTTTTTGATAAAAATACCGTGACGGCGATGATAAGCGCAAAATAACCTAAGAGCCTGCTTTGTTTCTGAACCGTGATCTCACGTGATGAAAAGCGGAACGAGAACAGTCCGGCTCCGGGGAAGGAGCGGATATTTCTCTCAGTCTCATTTCGCAGGAATCTTGTTACGAGAGTATCGGCGTGGGTGAGCCACAAAATAAAAAAACACATCCACCAGAAATGGAAAAAAGCGCAGATAAGCGCAGCTCCAAGATACATGATCCGCGGGTCGATTATGTCAATGACAGAGCCCGGACGTGCCGCGGTGCGCGCGCATTCATGGGCGACGGCCAAGGCGCTGATCGCGCTTCCAGCCCACAGAAAAGGAAGATGAGGGCAGATCCAGGTAGTGGAGACAATAAACGCGATACAAGCCAGGACCATGGCAAGGCATAGTCCGAAAAAGCCTTCAAACAGAGTAATCAGTCTGCGCATGTGTCCTCCATCCCGGTAATTTTAGGAGATCCTGAGGACTTTCGCGAAAAAATCATTGCCTTGTTCGCATTCTGTCCGGCTGGAACAATTTGTCGGAAAAATAAGGCTCAATTCCGTATGGTACGGCTTCACACACTGCCGCAAAGTAACGGACGGATTTTAACGGCGTGGCAGGATACGGCGGTTTTTACTTGCAAAAAAACCGCGGTATTGCCGCGGTATCAAAGTGTGGATTTAAAAGCTATCAGCGGACGCTCATGATTGAGTCCATCATGGTGTTCTGGGTCTGCAGAGCCTGGCAGTTTGCCTGATAGGTTCTCTGCGCCACGATAAGGTCTACAAGAGACGCGGTTAAGTCAACGTTTGACTGCTCAAGGTTCGCGCCTTTAATCGCGCCAGCGACACCTACATTGGCCTGAATCGCCATAGGCTCACCTGAATCTATGCTCTCTCTCCACTGGGTATCACCAATCTTGGTAAGACCCTGAGGATTGATGAAGTTGGCCATTGCCACCTTGGCAAGGTGAACCTGACGGCCGTTTGAGTAAGTGGCGAGCATTACGCCATCATCGTTTACCGAGATATTGGTAAGAAGACCTGTGGAGTATCCATCATCAGTCGGGGTTACCGAGACATTGAACGCTGATGAGCCGTACTGGGTCGCAGAAAGCGATACGGCGACATCCTGAGTATCATCCACGCCGCCTCCCATGGCGATGGCAAGCGAATGACCGGTTGTGGTCGCGTGGACACTGTTGGTATTTGCCAGGAAGAAATTGCCGTCGGTCGGGATTGACTGATTAGCGAGCATCTGGCCTGAGGTATTGAAAACCAGGGTAGCGCCGTGAATGGTCTGACCGGTTAATGAGGACGCGCCGTTGTTATTTACGGTAAATGACGCGGCTCCCGCGGTAACAGCGTTATTGTTGCCATCATACAGATCCACAAGGTTGTCTTTTGATGTTCCGTCTAACATGGTGATCACGTTCCAGGTGGTGTTTCCGGTCTTCGGGTCAGGATCGTTTTTTATAAAGTAATAGGTAAGGGTGTGCGCGCCGCCTAATGAGTCGTGGACGGTCTGCGAGGTCGCCGCGTTATAGGTGGTGCTGTCGGTCGGGTCGAATTTTGTTTTATCAAGAGACTCTGCGTTTGCCGGCAGATTGACCCCGATTGAGATCTTAGATGAGGCTTTAGGAGCGCCGGTGGTTGAGGGGATCTGCAGAGCGTGAGTAGCGCTTACCGTAAGATTGGTAGCCTGATCTTCATCGTTTATATCGTAAAACTGCAGATAGTCACCTGATGATGTAACCACATAGCCATCAGCGTTAATCTCAAAGGCTCCGTTTCTGGTGTAGGTACGGGTCTCGGTATTCTGGGCATTGGTAGCGTTGGCGGAAGGGGCAAGCACAAAGAAACCATTGCCTTCAATTGCCATGTCAAGGTTATTGCCGGTGTCACCGGTAAGTGAGCCCTGAGAGAACTGCTGGGCTACGGTAGAGGTGATAACACCCATGCCGGTAGCGGTCTTGGTAGAACTGAAGATATTGCTGCTGTAAATATCTGCAAACTCCGCGCGTGACTTCTTAAAACCGTAAGAGTTGGCGTTTGATATGTTGTTTGATGTTACATCCAGATATTTCTGGGAGGCGTTAAGACCGCTTAAAGGTATACCGAACATACTATTGTCTCCACACTTTATATATGTTTTATATTTTTCTCTCGCTGAACCTTTTCTGAGAAGGCACTCTGCCTAATCTCAGGTATTCCGCTTTTATATTTAAGGCTCTGTGGCCTTTGCCTGTATTTAAGCAATAGCTGTGCCAACTTGATATATTGTTCTAATTTCAAAATGATAGATTAAGATATAGAGACTTTTTAGTCTGCTTTTGAGGTGGCAAAGCTTGCCGCGGGGCGGCAAATGGGAGGAAAAATATGGCAGACAAAGGGACCCGTTACGGGCCCCTTTGTCTGGTTAATCGCGGGATGATTTGATGCGGAAACGGTTTTCCCGGCGGTTGCGCTGATGGATGGCGTGAGCGTTTTTAAGCGCGATTAAGAGCGCGAGCACAAAGAAGCCGCCGGGCGGCAGTACCGCCACAAGATAGGTGTAATCATGGTTGTAGAGCACACTCTCAAAGCCGGAGGCCCAGCTTCCTAAAGTTTGTCCGGCACCCGCCATCCAGGTTCCTGAGCCTAAGATCTCGCGGATTGAGCCTAAAACAAATAACACCAGAGCAAATCCTATTCCGGCGCCCGCGGCGTCCAGAAGGGATCGCAGAGGATTTTCGCGTCCAGCCACCGCCTCGGCCCTGCCCATGATGATGCAGTTTGTGACTATGAGCGGAAGGTAGATCCCAAGCGAGCTGTAAAGATCAGGATACCAGGCCTGGGTATAGGCGCGTACCACGGTAACAAGCGTCGCTATTAACACGATATACAGCGGGATACGCACCTCGCGGAGTATGAGGCGTCTTAAAAGCGAGATGATAAATGAGCTCAGGCATACCACAAGCAGTGTGGCAAGCCCAAGCCCCAGCGCACTTACCGCCGAGGTGGATACGGCAAGCAGAGGACACATGCCAAGAAGCTGGCACAGTCCCGGGTTCTCCGACCACAGACCGCGCAGAAAGAGTCTGATCGCGGGCACTTTCGCCTTGGGATCCTTTACTCCCTCGACCGTGGTCACATTGCCATCATGTATATTCATGAAAGACTCCTTATATCAGTGCCGGTGGCAGGATTTGAGCTTTGCAAGGTCAAGATCCGAAAGCGTTCTTAACGCATCACCAGTCGCCGTAACTACGGCGCGCGAGGTCACGGTGGAACCTGTTATGTAATCAAAGCTGCCGCCGAATTTTTTAACATCCCACGCGGCATCAGAAAGTCCCTTGCCATTTAGCATGTCAAGGAAGGCGCCATGGTTGCGGTCTACCTTGTCGCCTAATCCCGGGGTCTCGTGAGAGACAAAGATATCGGCCTTGTAGACTTTGAGATCAGGGGTAAAGCCCGCGATGAAAACCAGCGGGACGCTGTAACCGCGGTTTGTGGAGTAGGTCATGATATACCCCTTAATCTCATCATCGTGGCTTGCCGTATACATACGCATATTGTGCCCGACTCTGGGATCGTCTATGAGATAGCACTTAAAAGAGGTTCCCTTAGCGGCATCGGGCGGAAGCAGTTTGTTTACGGTTTTCACGATTGCCGCGCTTTCATTGCGCTCAATTATTCTGGCTGTTTCGCTGTCAGACTTTAATACGATGACACAGCAGATCACTGAGATAAAGGCAAGCGAGAACCCTGCCCACAGCGCGCGAAACGCAGGGCGATCCTTTTTCTGAGAGTCTTTTTGAGCACCTGGCTTTTTGTCAGCGTCTTTTTTTGAGGCGCTCTCTGCTGACATTTTTTTATCCGGCTCTTTAACAGCTGAGGATACATCTGGAGTTTTCCGCTCAATCTTCTTGTCATCCATTATTCAAGCTCCCCTTTCTTATAACCGTGACCGAAGGCGCGGCGGCGGGTCAGCACATCGATAAGCGGGGCCGCGGCGTTTGAAAGCATTACCGAGAAGGCGACCGAGTCTGAGTAGGAGCCGAGGGTGCGGATTGCCACGATTAGCAGGGCGCAGAGCAGGGCGAAGGCTATTCTGCCTTTCGAGGTGCCGGCGTTGGTTACAGGATCGGTAATTATGAAGAAGCCACAGATCGCGGTACCTCCAAGCAGGATCTGATCGGTGACAGGCATAATGAGCTCAGGCCAGAGCATGTGTCCTATGCCTGAGAATAAGGCAATGCCGATGAAAAAGGCCAAAGCCATCTTCACAATGATGATGCGCAGGATCATCAGGGCAATTCCGCCTAGCGCGAACATGCAGGCGATCCAGATATATGGTGTCCTGTCGAGGTCGCCAAGAATTTCAGAAAGATCCTTGTTGCCTGATTTGCGGGATGATTTCACCTTCTCAAGCATTGTAGCCCCGGATCTCCCGTCAAGAGCCTTCGCTGAAGCTCCGCTGGTCGCGTCAGAACCTGTCGCCGTGGCGCCGCTTGTACCGTCTGCGCTGTTTAGTGTCGCGCCGCCTGTGGAGTCAGTCTTTGCATCAAACGCGTCGCCATTAGCGTCAGATCCTTCTGTATAAGACGCGCCCTTACCTGTAGCGTTGCTCTGTTTTTTTGTCTCCTGATCATTGGGCTCCTGTTCACGCAACAGTGATTTCAGCTCCAGAGGCGATTTGCCATCAAAGATAACCTCCATGGTGGCCGACGGGGTCAGAACCGCGCAGGCGTCATCCACAGGGACGACCCAGGTGCGGAACATAAACCCAGAGGCTGAGACAAATAGGAAGATGAAGCCTGCCATCGCCGGGTTGAAGATATTCATGCCAAGCCCGCCGAAGGCCTCTTTTACAAGCAGGATCGCGAATACCGTGGCCGCGCAGGTAAGATACCAGGGCAGAAGCGGAGGCAGCGTGAATGCCATGATGAGACAGGTAACCGCCGCAGAGAAATTCCCAACACCTGAGAGAACAGGACGGTGACGCAATAGCGCGACCAGTATCTCGCATACCGCGGCGGTCGCGTAGGAGATCAGAAACTGCCAGACAAAGCCAAACCCGGTGTAGTAATAAAAGGCTATAGCCGCAGGCAGCATCGCGATAAAGGTGATCCCCATGATCATGTTAGTGGTCATGCGGGCATGCAGATGCGGAGCGCTCTCTATTCCCAGATTCTGCTGCTGGGCCTGCTCGGTGATGATGATGTTCATAAATGGCTCCTGTCACGGTTGCGCAGCTTTTTGAGTTTCTCCGGCAGAGGATGCTCCTCAGCGCGTGGCTCCTCAAAGGTTTCTACTGGCAGTTTTCTTGTGATTTCGCGTTCCTGATAGGAAGTCACGCTCAGATCAGGATCCTCACCCACCATCGTAAGATCAGGCGCGCGCTCCGCGGGAGCGTCCCAGTGCTCAGTTTTCACCGCTTGCTTGAGCATTCCGCCGCGGCGCAGTGAGTATGGGAGAGATGGCGAGTTCTTTTGGGTGTCTGGCGCAGTGTCTTCGGTTTTTTTAGTTTCAGTGTCAGAAACACTCTCAGCTGTCTTTGGCTCATCCTTCACGGCCTGAGCCATCTGGCGCTTTCTGGCCGCCGCCTCAAGCGCGCTTTTACGAGCGGCTTTGGCTCTTAAAAGGGCCTCGCGGCGTTTTTTAAGCTCAGGATCTTCCGCAACTTCAGCTGAGTTAACAGATCCTTTGGTTTCATCCTGAGACTTGGCGGTTTGATTTTCCTGAGCTTTGATACGCGCAAGCGCAGCCGCGCGTTTTGCCGCGATGCGCGCCTTGCGCTCGGCCTCTTTCTTCTCAAACTCCTCCGTCGCCTTGCGGGCATGAATGTTGCGGATCTCGGTTTGCTTTATGATCCCCTGAATCGCCTGCTCGCGGCGGAATTGCAGCGAGAGCGGAATATGACTCGGGCACTCAAAGGCGCAGCTGCCGCAAAGCGTGCACTCGGAGATCCCGCATTTGGCGGCGTGGGCGTGATCTCCTGCCTTTGAATAGGCGTACATCTGATAAGGCACCAGCCTTGAAGGGCAGGCTCTGGCGCAGCGTCCGCAGCGTATGCAGTTCATCTCATTTGGCACAGGCGGGATCTCGGCGCTTCCCGGCGCCATGATGCATGAGGTGCCTTTGGTGATCGGAACATCTATCGATGGCAGGGTAAATCCCATCATCGGTCCGCCCATGATCACTCTCTGGTGGTACTCAGGATGCAGATGGTATGAGTTCAGGAGAAAACGCACCGAGGTGCCGATGCGAACCTCAGCGTTGCCGTGCCGTCTCATCGAGCTTCCCAGCACAGTGACTATTCTGCTTGTCAGAGCCTCTCCGTCCACTACCGCGCGTTTTACCGCGTATACGGTGGCGACGTTGTCTACCACAACTCCGCACTCTGATGTGTGAACGTTGTAGGGAACCTCAATTCCGGTAAGAATACGGATAAGCGGACGGGCTTCGCCTGATGGGTAGCGCACCGGAAGTGCGCGTACAAGGGCGATGCCGGCGGTCGCCCTGGTCATGGCGGAAATCGCCTCAGGCTTGTTCTCCTCAATGGCAACCAGCGTAAGCTTTGGATTTAAGATCCTCTGGATCACGCGGATCCCCTGGGCAATCTCGTCAGCGCGCTCGCGCATCAGCCTGTCATCACAGCTAAGCCCCGGCTCACATTCACAGCCGTTGACGATAAAAACATTGCAGCCCTTAAGCGGACCGTCTAAAGCTGATGAGAGTTTTGCAGCGGTCTGATAGAGCGCGCCGCCCAGACCTTCTATTCCCATCTCGCGTATATGTGAGAGGATAGGACCCGGGGCGCTGTTCTCCCAGTCGCTAAGCGGCTTTGGGTCGACTTTCTCGTCAAGACCGTCAGTCTTGATGGTGACACAGCGTCCGCTGAAACCGGAGGCGTCAGGCAGGATCTGATCGGCTATTGAAAGTACCGTGCCCGAGGTGGTGGCGTGCAATGGCACCAGTCTCTCTCCGCCCGGGGTGGTAAGCGGCTGACCGCGTTTTACATAATCACCCGTATTTACAAGAAGCTGTCCGCCGTTTCCAAGATAACGCTCAAGCGGCAGGGTGATGAGCGAGGGGATCTTAAGCTCTTCAATGGCGTCGCCAGCGGCGTACTTGAGCTCAAGAGGCTTTACCCCGCCGAAGAATTTCCATAATTTGCCGTGCGCTATACGAAAGAGTCTGCGTGATTTTTTGATCATTACTGTCTCCTCGCTATATTGAGCTGCGCGGATTTAATCTCCCAGTTAAACTGCGACGGCACGGGTTTTTCTCTTACCATTTCAATGCATCCCTCAGGACAGGCCTTGATGCAGTCATCACAGCCTATACACCATTTCGGATCCACCTCATGAGGCTGTTTTATTACGCCGTGTATGGCGGCAACTTTGCAAACGCGGACGCATTTCCCGCATCCGGTGCACGATGACTCATGGATGAGAGCGACACGACGCGGCGCGAAGATCTGTTCGTCATAGTCATCTCCTTTCACGGGCTGGATCCCAAGCGCCTGCGCCAGCTCTTCAGCAAGATCCGGCCCGCCCGGGCGGCAGGCGTCAGGCTTGGCCTGACCATCTAACAGAGCCTTGGCGTAAGCGTCACACCCGGGGCATCCGCACTGACCGCAGTTCATGCCTGGAAGCAGCTTGCGCACGCGCTTAAAAGCCCCTGAGGCGTGTTTTTTGGTATACGCGGCAATCAGCGACATTACAAAACCAAAAACAAGGAGCAATACCGCCCCTGCAACCAGAAAATGCTCGGTCTGAATGTTCATGAGGCGCTCCCCGGGAATCCGGCAAATCCCATAAAGGCAAGAGACATAAGCCCGGCGGTTACAAGCGCGATCGCGGTGCCGCGGAATGGCTCAGGCACGTCTGAAATGGCGAGTCTTTCGCGTATTGCCGAGAAAAGCACCAGCACCAGCGTAAAGCCCACACCGGCGCCTAAGGCATAGATAACTGACTCAAGCAGGGTGTACTCAAGAGCCTTGTTGATAAGCACGAGACCTAAGACTATGCAGTTTGTGGTGATAAGCGGCAGATAAATTCCAAGTGAGTTGTACAGAGAATATGAGCATGCCCTGATCACAACCTCGGCTACCTGCACTACCATCGCGATGATCAGAATGTCGGTTATAAGGTCAAGCGAGGTTATCCCAAGCGGCGCGAGCGCGTAGGTGTTCGCCAGGTAACAGGATGCGGCGGCCAGCACCAGAACCACGGTGGTGGCCGCTCCCATACCCGCCGCGGCGCCAAGCCGGTTAGAGACACCTATGAAAGGGCAGAGCCCTAAAAATCTTACGAGCACGAAATTGTTTACAATTACGGCGCCGAAAAACAAAATAAAATAATGAAGCATTTGCTGGGAAACGGCAGAACAATAATTAATTTACGTCAGGCGGCAATACCCATGACTGCAACGCGCAGATATGATAACGCACTAAAGCGTGATCCCGGGCGCAAAAAAATATCATGCGCCCTCACATCAGTGGAAGTTGAGAAACTTATGCAGATACTGGCAGAGGAGTTTCCCAATCCCAAAAGCGCCCTGGAGTTTAAAAATCCCTTTGAGCTTTTATGCGCGGTGGTGCTTTCAGCGCAGGCAACCGACGCGTCGGTTAACCTCGCTACACCAGCGCTTTTTAAAGCGGCTCCCGACGCGAAATCCATGGCAGAACTTGGTGAGGAAGGTATAGCCCCGTACATTAAAAAGATCGGGCTGTGGCGCGCCAAATCCAAAAATCTCGCGGCTTTATCGAAGATCCTGTGCGAGAAATACGGCGGGGATGTTCCTGACAGCTTTGATGAACTCATCGCGCTTCCAGGCGTTGGCAGCAAAACCGCCAATGTGGTGCTTAACGTCGCCTTCGGACATCCCACCATCGCAGTTGACACCCATATCTTCAGGGTATGTGTCAGAACCGGGCTTTGCCCTTTAAAAAACGCGCGTGAGGTAGAACAGGCTCTGCCCGCGATCATCCCTGAACAACACAAGCCTCAGGCTCATCACCGTCTGCTTTTTCACGGACGCTATGTCTGTACGGCAAGAAATCCCAAATGCCAGTCCTGCGTTATAAACGCTATATGCCGGTATAAAAACAAGACCACTGATGGCAAATAAACGCGACAAAATGGAGAACCGTATCCAGCTATTTATTTGCTATGAAGCCTATGTTATTTCTGATCTTATGTTAGAAATGTTTATATCTCAAGCAATCAGTAGCCGCTTTTAATCAGCTTTGTTTAACCCCTGTTTATAAAAGTCATAACACATTCAAACGCATAGGCACTACTTAGTGCAACAAACGATTTCAAATTTATAAATCAGGTGTGATGACAACGTACAGGAGATTGTCAGCCTGTCTGCAGAGGGTGCCGGGCAACAGCCAATTCCGTGTGCCACGGCAATAAATGGTTAATCAGGAAATACTTGTCAGAAGATCCGAAGCGCGCTTACTACAGTCATATAGATAAGCAGGAGATTGAGCGAGAACATCTGCATCGCGTTTACCAGATCTCTTGAAGGGAACATCCCGCGACAGAGCATGTAATGACCGATGATAAGACGCAGCAGCAACGCCAGCCCGAAGAATGAGGTCGCCGCGAGCGGGGGCAGGCAGAGATAGAGCGTTATAAGGGTGATCGCCAAGGCGAACAGCAGCCCCTTAAATGACATGGTGCCATAGGAGTCCACCGGATCAGGCTCAACGCCAAAGCTCAGTGTGCAGGCGGTAAGAGCGCTTAGCATGAAGACCGCGCCGACGGCGGGAGCCAGTATGGCTCCGGAGGGAATGATATCTCCAAGTTCGCTCAGGCAGGCCCAGATAAGCGTGAGACAGGTGGCCGATACCGCGCCTTCATAGCTTCCCGCTGTGCGGGTACGCGAGATTGCAGAGATGAAAGATGAGATCCCGCGAAAACCGGCGACACCATCCATGATCACAAAGAGCGCGGTAGCTATAGCCCCACAGAATCCCAGCGTTACATGCATGCAGGAGGGCAGGTAAATCACCGGAAGCATGGTGACAAAACCCATCACAAAAAAAGGAATAGGCATTGAGCTAGGGTAGCACGGTCCCAACAGGTTACCGGCACGCGGGAAAATGATCCCAAGTATGGTGTGCGTAAAGAATGAGGCCGCAAGCTGTCTTACATACAGGAACGCGTATAAGAGCGCTTTTGAGGCAGCCGATGGACTTTTGTCAGCTGAGTTTTTATGGCCAGCATAATGAGGAACATAAGACCCCGGAGCGTCCGTGGCGGTAAAAGCCGCGCTATTAGCGAGAGTGTTTTCGTCTTTATACAGGTTCTCAGGTGACAATGATGGCGCCTGAGCGGAAGCCTGCGTATCAGATGAAAGATCCGCCGGCCGCGCCAGGTTGTCATTTGATCCTGATAAAGGCGTCTGACTGGATAAGTCTGACAAATCCTCAGGCGTCGCGGTTGTACCAGCGTTCAGGGATACATTTGCAAAAAGGCTTCTGTCAGCTGTTCCGGTGTTCATATCCAGCTTAAGGTCGGATTTTGCGGCCTCACTTATGATCCGCTGCGCGTCTGTACCAGTAATACGTACATTGCTAAAGTGAGGCGAAACCTCACCTTCCGGGGTTTCATGATAAGGCTCCACTGAATTTGTGTTTTTATCAGGCGCTTTGGGATTGTCGCGCGGAGTCAGCGGCTCGCCAGGTGAGTAATAGAGGTGTTCATTCTCATAAGATGAGCTGTCAGCTGAATTTGTCATGCCATCAGAGGTCGCCGCTGGGGTCTTGGCACGAAGCGGATCTGATGGGATCTCTTCCTTAACGTCAGACTGGGTAAAACTTTTGTCCTTTGAATTCTGATTTAACTCATCCATTGCTCTGACTTCTCACTGTGTCATCCAGACTTTGTGAACTATAGCATTTTACAGGCGCTTTTTTGCGTGAAGGTGGGAAGAGTGCCTGCAGTCTTTGCTGTTTTTGAAATCACATCAGGCTTCTATGCAAGCAATCTGTATATAAATGAATTAGTTAAAAACGATGGCGCAATCACCGCCGGGACTTTCAGCTCCTTAATACTTTCAGCAATCATCGGGCTGCCGTTAATCGCGTTAACCCACCCTTTGACTATTGCGTGTCTTAAACGTTCCGGATCTCAAAAATAAGCCCTGTGTGGTGTATCCTTTGAGCAATCAGATTAGAGATTTAAAATGATAAAACTAACAGGAATACACAAGACATACGTCCTCGACTCAGGTGAGGAAGTCAAGGCTCTCAGGGGTATTGACCTTGAGATTAAGGAAGGCGAGATCTTCGGAGTGATCGGGCTTTCAGGCGCCGGCAAGTCGACACTAATAAGGCTTATCAACATGCTTGAGCGTCCTACCTCCGGCACGGTCGAGGTAAACGGGGTTGAGCTTACCTCGCTAAACGAGGGCAGGCTCCGTGAGGAGCGCTCGAAGATCGGCATGATCTTCCAGCAGTTCAATCTGCTCTCTTCGCTTACGGTGGCGCAGAATGTCGCGTTTCCCTTTACCCTTGGATCCAAAAAACTTCCCAAAAATGAAATAAAAAAGCGGGTTACCAGGCTTTTATCCATGGTAGGGCTTGAGGATAAGGCGGAGGTTTATCCCGCGCAGCTCTCAGGCGGTCAGAAGCAGCGCGTCGGCATAGCAAGAGCGCTCGCGACCGAGCCTAAGATCCTGCTTTGTGATGAGGCCACCTCAGCGCTTGATCCAAAGACTACCGCCTCAATCTTAAAGCTTCTGACCGATCTCAGAGACCGCCTTGGTCTTACTCTGGTAATCATCACCCATCAGATGGAGGTGATAAAAGAGTGCTGTGACCGGGTGGCGGTGCTTGACGGCGGCGTGATCTCAGAGCTCGCGCCCACACTTGAGATCTTCTCAAACCCAAAAAAGGATCTCACAAAACGACTTGTCGCCAGCGCGGTCAGGCGTGATATTCAGGATCTCATGGAGCACACGCGCTTTCATAAAGATTATGAGAGCGGGGACGGACTTATCGTTGAGCTTTTGTTCCTGGGTGACAAAGCCAATGATCCGGTGATTGTCGAGGTCGCTGAAAAGACCCACGCGGGAATAAGCATCATCGGCGGCTCAATCAATCACATTAAGAAAGTGCCGCTTGGGATTCTGGTTGTAAGAATACAGGGCGATTTGGAGACTATACAGCGCGCGCTGTCAGAGCTTGAAAGTCGCGTGCTGAGAGTAACGGTATACGGTTATAACGGAGCGCGGGAGAGGGACTGAGATGGAGGATTTTCTGTTATGGCTGGGACTGCCTGAAGTCTCGGATTTTCTCACAGAACTTGGTGTGTCTGACGGGATTGCCCAGGTTTCAGAGCTTTTGATCTATGGAAGCTTTGATACCATTTACATGGTTCTGGTGGCGACCTTTATCTCCATTGTCCTCGGCGTTCCGCTGGGGGTACTGTTGCTTGTAACCTCAAAAGGCTATTTCTGGTATTCACCGCGTTTTTACTCGGTGCTGGGAGCCATCGTTAACGCCCTGCGTTCAATTCCGTTCATTATCCTGATGGTGGCGATCATTCCTTTCACCAAGCTTCTGGTTGGAAGCTCAATCGGAACCACCGCGGCGATAGTTCCGCTGACGGTTTCGACTGTGCCTTTTCTCGGGCGTCTGGTTGAGACATCGCTTCGCACTGTCTCATACGGACTAATTGAGGCGGCTCAATCCATGGGAGCCACTCCCTTTAAAATAATCACCAGAGTGCTTTTACCTGAAGCCTTGCCGGAGCTTGTGCAGAACTTTACGTTAACCCTCATTGTGATAATCGGAAGCTCCGCCATGGCCGGAACCATTGGCGGCGGCGGACTGGGTGATATCGCCATACGCTATGGTTATCAGCGCTTCCAGGCTGAGATCATGCTCGCGACCGTAATAATTCTGGTAGTCATGGTACAGCTTGCCCAGTGGATTGGTGACCGTGTTACCGCCAAGGTGGATCACCGCTAAAAAACAGGCGTGCCTGACCCATAAGACAGAGCAGGCGCGTTCATAAGAAAAGGGAAAGGCCGGATAAGGCGAGTCTTTATGCCTAAAAGCGCGGGTGGTTGTACGCTTTGTCATTCAAACACCGTGGAAGGAAGGGTAATGTTTTTCTGTCTCCGCGTATACGTGATGACTTTTCGCACTCTCTGCTGACTATTTAAGCCCGTTTCGCTCAAGATTATCAGGTTTCTTAATCCCTGGCAGAACGCTAATTTATCTGTGTCGACGCAAATCCAAGGCAAAAAGGGCAAATTCCAGTTATTTTTTGGTCGCTGCGGGAACCTCGAAAAAATGAAAGAGTAGGATCTTGCGCGCTTTTTTTATGTGTTATCAATAAGCTGCTATGCGTTTTTAAAAAATAATTGTGACATAGCTTGTATTTCTTAAAAATTTAATTTATTTTCGTAAACACAGTGAAACAGAAAGTTTTGCTTTTAACGGAGAGAAAATGCTAAACAGTAGCCTTAATCTCGATTTTGAATCTGAGTACTCAGGATTTTCCTCCTGCTGTACCTTCTCCTGCCTTTTTCAGATGCGCATGCGCGTTTGCGCGCGCTGATCTCTTTCTTATTTAAATACTAAAAATTTCCGTATGCGCTGTTGATTTAGCGCTTTGATAAAATTCAAAATCACTCAGAAATGTATCAGATAACCGCAAAAACGGTTAAAAGGAGCAATAAATGAAACACCTTGGAATTATTTCATCAGTACTGGCTTTTAGCGCCGCGGTCGCCTTCAGCGCGCCGTCATACGCCGCGCAGACCATTAAGGTAGGCGCTACCCCGGTCCCTCACGCTGAGATCTTAAATTTCGTAAAGCCTATCTTAAAGAAAGAGGGCTACAACCTTAAGGTTGTTGAGTTTAACGATTATGTCCAGCCGAACATCGCTACCGCTGACGGTCAGCTTGACGCCAACTATTTCCAGCACACTCCTTATCTTGAGAACTTCAACAAAGAACACAACCTTACCCTGAAGGTAGTCGCAGGTGTTCACATCGAGCCTATGGCTGTTTACTCAAAGAGCTTAAAGAAGCTTGATGAGCTCAAAGAAGGCGCTACCATCGCCATCCCTAATGATCCTACCAACGGCGGCCGCGCGCTTTTACTGCTCCAGAAGGCAGGTCTCATCACTCTTAAGGACGCCAAGAGCATTACCTCAACTCCGCTTGACGTAAAAGACAACGCCAAGAAGCTCAAATTCAAGGAGCTTGAGGCAGCCCAGCTTCCGCGCTCACTGGGCGATGTTGACGCTGCTGTCATTAACACCAATTACGCTATCGGCGCCGGACTCAATCCGCTCAAGGACTCACTGTTCATTGAGGACAAGGATTCACCTTATGTGAATGTTCTGGTAGCATCTGACAAAACCAAGGACTCCGCGGGCGTCAAGGCTCTTGCCAAGGCTTTAAACTCCAAGGAAGTCGCTGATTTCATCAAAGAGAAATACAAGGGCTCCGTGTTCCCCGCATTCTGATATTTTCTTGCGTCTTCAATGTAAACTGAAGCTTTATAGGTTAAAAGGGCATCATAAAAGATGCCTTTTTTATTTCTAATGACGCGTATAGGATATCGCGTATAAGATAGAAGGATACTGATAAAGTCCGGAAAATGCCTGACATTAGTTTTGATTACAAGAGTTTTCTGAAAACCGTGCCCGATCGCCCCGGCTCTTACCGTATGTACGGAGATCAGGATACAGTGATCTATGTTGGCAAGGCTTCAAGTCTTAAAAAGCGTCTCTCGCAGTATTTTTTAAAGCAGGTTAACGTAAAGACAGACGCGCTCATTCATCACATCCACCATATCGAGTTTACGGTAACCTTCTCCGAGGCGGAGGCGCTTATCCTTGAAAACGAGCTTATAAAAAAATACCAGCCCCGTTACAACATCCTGCTTCGTGATGACAAGTCATATCCTTATCTTCTGCTGACTAAACACAAGTACCCCGGACTCTTTATGCACCGGGGCGCGAGAAAGATCCAGGGGGAGTATTTCGGACCTTTTCCGGACGCCTCTGCGGTGCATGAGTCGCTTAAAATCATGCAGAAGCTCTTTCCTATAAGACAGTGCACCGACAATGTATTGGAGCACCGCTCAAGACCATGTCTGATGGCCCAGATCGGAAAATGTCTCGCTCCGTGTGTTCCAATGAGCGCGGAGCAGCAGGATACCTACGAAAGACAGGTTGAGAACGTCAGGCTGTTTTTAAAGGGCCGGGATCAGGAACTGCTTATCAAACTCTCAGATCTCATGCAGAAGCTTGCCGAGCAGATGAAATTTGAGCAGGCGGCTCAGGTACGTGATCAGATCATGGCCTTGCGCAAGGTACAGGAGCAGAACTCCATCTCAGGCGATCTGATGATCGACATAGATGTAATTGCTCATGAAATCAAAGAAGCCGTAGCCTGCGTGCATGTGCTCTTCATAAGACATGGCAGGATCATCGGCACCAGATCCTATTTCCCTAAGATCTCAGATGGCGATGACAAGGACTCGTTGCTTGACGCTTTTTTAAGCCAGTTTTACTTAAGTCCGACCAGAGGCGGGCAGTATCCGCGCGAGATCATAACCGATACCATGAGCAATGAGGCTCAGGCGCTTTCAAAGGCGCTTACGGACCTTTGCGGACATGAGGTGAGAATAGTAAGCTCGGTAAGGGGTGAGCGCGCCAAATATCTGAAGCTCGCCATGGAGAACGCGCAGGCCTCGCTTAAGGCTAAGCTCTCATCAGAAAACTCCGCCAGGCGCCGGATTGAAGATCTCGAGAAGGTGCTAGGGGTAAGCGGGGTTGAGCATATGGAGTGCTATGATATCTCCCACACTATGGGTGAGCTTACCGTCGCCTCCTGTGTGTCCTTTAATCGTGAGGGACCTGACAAACAGCGCTACCGCCGTTTTAATATCGAAGGCATAACTCCCGGAGATGATTTTGCAGCCATGCATCAGGTGCTGACACGACGCTTTAAAGATCCCAAGGAAGGGATCTGCCCTGACATAGTCTTCATTGATGGTGGAAAAGGACAGTTAAAGCAGGCCGAGGATGTCATAGGGGAGCGTTTTAAAGACTCGGGGATCCGTCCTCCGCTTATCGTCGCGGTCGCTAAGGGTGAGGGACGTAAGGAAGGACTGGAGACACTCATCCGAGGTTACACGCATGAGAAATACCATCTCAAGCTTGAAGATCCAGCGTTGCAGCTTGTGTTGCATATTCGTGACGAGTCACATCGTTTCGCCATAACCGGGCACCGCGGACGCAGGCTTAAGGCCAGAACTCACTCGGCGCTGGAGGATATCGCCGGAATTGGGCCTAAGCGCCGTCAGGCTCTCTTAAAGCATTTTGGCGGCAGTCAGGGTATAAAACGCGCTGGCATTGATGAGCTCAAGAAGGTTCCCGGGATCTCAGAGGATCTGGCAAATACCATATACGAGGCTCTTCACACAATCTGACCTGTAGTGCGAAAAGGCTATCATCATACACTTAGTATGCGGTAAACAGCTAGATCCGAGTCCAGCCGTTTACGCCTCTATGTAAAAAAAATGCCTCCTGCGGAGGCATTTTTATGAACAGTTTTATTTATTCGTATTTGAACCTTGTGACAAGCTCCTGAAGCTGTCCGAGCTTGTCTATGGAACCGTTAACCTGATCAATGATCTGGCTTACCTGATTGGCAAGGCCTTCAGATGACTTGGTGATCTCCTGCATGTTCTGAGAGATCTCGGAGGTAGCGGTGGTCTGCTCCTCGGCGGCGGTGGCTATCTGACTTATCTGACCTGTAACATCACCAACCTTGGATGAGATGTCATGCAACAGCACTTTGATGTTTGAGGTATCGGACGCGAGAGAGTCCATGTTGGTCACGGATGTGCCCATGGCGTCATTAGCAACCTTGGCGTCTGTCTGGATCTGGTTCACCATCTTGGTGATTTCCTGAGTAGACTTGGTAGTGCGCGATGCAAGGGCGCGAACCTCATCTGCTACAACGGCAAATCCCTTGCCGGCCTCACCGGCGCGGGCAGCCTCAATAGCCGCGTTAAGCGCCAGCAGATTGGTCTGGTTGGCGATATCGTCAATGGTCTCAACGATGGTGCCGACCTTCTGAGCCTGATCGACCAGAGTCTGAACCTGCTCGGCGTCCTGTTTGGATTTGGCAACCTGATTGTGAATTTTTTCAATAACCTCATCGACAGTCTTGGTGCCGTTCTGAGTTATTTCATTGGTGCCGTTGGCTTTTGACGCCGCGGTCTCACAGTTCTTGGCAATATCGCCGGTGGTTGAAACCATCTCATCTGAAGCGGCGGCGACCGTCATTGTGCGATCCTTGGCGGTGCTGGAGGACTGTCCTATGACGTTGGTGTCTTCTTTAATCGCGCTGATGCTGTCTATAACATCGTTAGAGACATTGTGCACTGTCTTGATTGAGTCATTCAAATTGACACGCATGTTCTCAAGACTCTGGATCAAAATACCAAATTCATCGGTACGATCCGTCTGGATCTTCACGGAGAGATCGCCTTTTGCGAGCAGATTGGCGTTTTTGGCGGCGTATTTGAGCGTTTTTACGAACGCGTCAGAGAGCAGGACAGCCAGGACAATAGCGATCACAACCGCGATAACAGTTACCGTGAGAGTGAAGTATATGGCTTTGTTTGAGTTGAGCGTGCTTACCTGACTATTCAGATTACTGAGCTCAGAGGCGCTCATCTGGGTCAACATCGCTTCGGTGCTGTCTATGCCGGGATAAACTTCTTCGTTGAAAACTTTTCTTGAGTCAACGCTGTAGCCTTTGTCAAGGAACGGATACATGCGGTCCTTATAGGCGCTGATGAAGGTCTCGGCTCCAACCTTGATGACCTCAACATTGGCATGATTTGTAGATGAATGCAGCAATGTTAGATCTTCGTTGATCCTGTCGATTATTGCCTGGGCGCTGTCAGCGTTCTCAGGCGTGAAATTGAGCAGTGAGGTGTTAAACTCAAAAACCTTTGAGCGGAAACGTGAGATGTCAGCCATAGTGCGCTGAATTATTCCGTATTCATTATTAAGCTCCTGATCAACCTCCTTCGCTATTTTCTGTTGTTCAAGCGAACCGTATACTGACACGCCAGAAATGACGCAGGTGAGGAGGATGATGAGAATAAATGCCGTGAGCAATTTGGCTTTAACCGGCAAAGACTTATACCAACTCATAGGTTTATCCTTAACGTTTGAAGGTACCGATTTTTATCGGTAGCAGGCAGATAATAAAACCGCATGATAAGGTTATGGCCTTAATGCGTTGAAGTCATTTTACAACAGAGATCTCTGTCTAACTATAGAGAAAATCACAATCAGATTATTTTGTTTCAGTGAGTTAACAAGAATGTGTTTTAGTTAGGATTTTGTGTCGTAACGTTAAAACAAATCGATTCTCCGCTATACTTTAAGCACAAAAAAGGACGCCGTAAGCGTGGCGTCCTTTTTAAAACAGTTTATGAGTGTTTGTCAGTGGGACATGACGTATTTTACGAATTTGAGTTTTGTCGCGTCGTCCGCGTTGTTGTAGAGCTCGACAAGCTTGTTAAAGCTTACCGATCCTGAAGCCTTTCCGCTTCTTGATGAGGTGGACATGGTGTCCTCCTGCGAGACTGAGAGGCCCGGATCATCAAGAGTCTGGGTGTTCGAATCTACAGCGCTTCTGTCATTGGTAGCCTCGATAGTCGGAGCGCCGTAGGAGGTCATGCCAATACCGCGTTTACCGCCTTCGACATAAGCCGGAGCGTAAAGACGGTTGAGGCTCATAAGCTCCTGGCGGTAATCACGACCCAGAACAAAGCCGTTTTCCGAGGTCATTATGAAGTATGAAGCCTCAGAGGCGGGAAGCTGAGCGCCGTTGGCGTCGACCAGAGTGATTTTCTGGGTACGGGAGTATGCGTCGGCCTTTGATACAGATGAAGGGATATTGTAATCAAAGGTTACTATCTGATTCTGTTTGAGGTTCATCAGGTCGATCACGATAGGGTTTGATGACTGCACCAGTCTGGCGTCAGAACCGCTCTGGAAAGTGTCTTTAAACAGCACAACAATCTGGTGACGTCCCGGGGTAAGGGTAAGAGTACGGTTAAAGCGACTGTATCCTTCAGGTTTGTCAGTGCCGTCCACCATCTCGAGAGTGTAGTGAACAGGAAGTTTAAAGCCGCTTTCAGCGAAAGCGGCTGAGGCAACCAGCATAGAAACGGCAACTGCGCCAAATCTGATTATTCTTGATAATTTCATAATATCCAGTACCAAAATGGGACATTCACAGCGTTTAGTGAACGTACCCCAGCTATAGAGGCGGGAGCTTCCTGCTTCAACGAGAACAGCACTGCATACTCCGAAGAGTTGCGGCGACTTGCACTCTCTCCACAGGCGTCAATTCCCGTGCGACCCACGGTATTTGATGATCTTATACTACCAAATAAGACAACAAGCAATTGTATGCTCGATTACTTACGTAAATTCGCCAGCCCCGCCTTCATCCCCCACCTAAGAGGTGGAGGACTTCCGGCGGATTAGGTTAAAACACGGGCAACGCTGCGATGCCCGCCTGAACTTAAGGGTGGCTTCACGGCTCCTTCATTTAAAGAAGACTCCCGCCGATGCCGATTAGTTCCATTGCCATTTAAGGCATCGCACCAGCCTGTTGCAAACAAGTGGCATTATATCATCTGATTGGAAAACAAGACGTCAGTCCAAAAGATAGTTAATTTCAGAAAACGCCCAGTGTTGCTTTGAGATGACGAGGTTTTTGTCAGCTGCCATCGCCGTGAAGAGATCGCGTTTTAGAACATGTATCTCATTCCGGCGCTGAACCTGCTCTCCCCAAGAGCGCGATCTTTTATCCAGGTGTCTCCATAGAGCTTTGAAGGGCTCGCTCCAAGATCAAACTGTCCTTCGGCGTAGATTTTAAACGCCGGTACCGGATGCCAGGCAAGCCCAACCGTCAGATCCTCAATCACTGGATCTCCGTTATACAGCTGCGCGCCATAGGCGGCTTTAATCTCAAAGCCTGATGAGAATGTGTAGTCAGTGGCAAGCTCGTAATCATACAGATGATGGGGCAGTCCCTTGTATCTTGTAACATTGAAAAGCGCGCCTATATACAGCCCGTCACCCAGATTTCCCCATGAGAGGGCTATTCCTTTGTTAACTTTATAGCTTGGATGATGGTCAAGCCCATACTCTGACTCTGAAACGCTGTCAGAAGCCTTCTGGGCTCTCTTATACATACCGCCGAAGAAAGTGGTCATGTCTCCCTGACCCTCCTCGTAGCTGAAGTCGGTGTAAGAGGCGCCGTAGGCAAATGAGAAACCGCTCTTGAATCTGGTCGCGACCGAGAAAGCGCATCCTGAGTCGATGTTAAAAAGCCCATTTACGTTCTCAACCGCGCTCTGCACCGAGATTCTGGCGTCCCAGCCCAAGGCCGAGAGGCTGTACATGATCTGTCCCGGGACGGTGTCTCCGAAGATATAGTAGTCATTGCTTTCGTTGTCGAGCATGTCGAAAATATCGGTGACGCCCGCCACCGCGGCATAGGCGTCATTGCCGCGTCCTGCGATTAGGGTGCCGTACTGCTGGGCGTTAACTCCCGCGAACATATAGCGTACGGACGCGGATGAATTCTGGTTAAACGGCATGTCCCACTCGGCCATGCCTATGGCCTGAACGCTCTGGCTGACCCTGGAGCGGCCAGAGATACCAAAACGCGCTGAATTTAAGAGTGAATTGTCTCCACCCGCGTTAGTTGAACGCAGATTTCCCCGTAGTGATCTCGCGGCATGATCATTCATGTATGAGGCGTCAATCCTGCCAAAGATATCAAGCGCGGTAGAATCTTTTTCGTATACGGTAGCGGCCATGGAAGGCAGGCAGGCTATCGCGTTGGCAAGAAGAGCAGTGGCAATTTTCTTTAATTTCATCAGATATTTCCTGAAATTCGATCAGAGACTTCCCATCACTATCTTTAGGATGTCATCAGGGCGCTCTGCCGTATAGTACGCGCCAGAACCATCCGCGTCATTGGAGGGTGGAACTTCATATCCCCATTTTACAGCGCAGAAGGCCACTTTGGCGTTACGGGCTGTCAGCGCGTCAGAGCGGGTATCTCCGACATAAAGGGTATGTCCGGTCTGTGCTCCGCATTCGCGCATCGCCATAAACAGTGGCTCCGGATCAGGCTTGGCGTTAGGAGCGCTGTCACCCGCAATAACTGTCTTAAACCTGCGCGTAAAGTCAAATTGAGCGAACAACGGTTTTACCATGTGCATGTATTTGTTGGTGACAACACCCGTGGTTACGCCGTGCTCTGACAGAGCAATTATAAGCATAGGAATGCCTTCAAATGGCTTAGTAAGCGTATGGCAGTTTTTTGTGTAATAACCGTCAAACTCCTTATACATTGGGGTACCGCGCTCAGCCTTCAGATGATCACGCGGTGGAAGACCAAGCCTTAACATCGCGCGCATTCCATAGGAGATGCCGCCTGATAAAAGATCATTGCTGACACGTGAATAACCGTACAGCTCAAGAGTGTGATTGCACGCCTCGTAAATGTCTGGCGCGGTATCAAACAGGGTTCCGTCAAGATCGAATAGCACTGTGTTGTATAGCATATAACCCCCTGTGGCTTTACCGCTCCGGATGGTTACGCAAATGATCATCCCTGCGCGATGGCATTGTCTGCAATAAAAAGCATCTTTATAATAACCTTTTGGGTGAAAGGTTTATCCGGTTTTTCTTTTTTCGGACACGAAGAGCGTGCCCGGGTTTGTTTTATTTGACGCTGGAGATTTCAATTATGGCCGCTTCTGGCACCAACGCGTTTGACAAGAACGCCGAAATCATCAGGGCTTCAATCAAGAGTATTCCTGATTACCCTAAGCCGGGAATTCTCTTTCGAGACGTTACCTCGCTGTGCGAGGATCGCAAGGCTTTCGGACTTACGATAAGCTCGCTGGTCTCACTGTACAAGGATCTAAAAATAGACAAGGTCGCCTCAGCCGAGGCCCGCGGGTATATCTTCGGGGCGCCGGTGGCGGCGGCTCTTGGCGCGGGCTTTGTACTTATACGCAAACCAGGCAAGCTTCCCCGCCGTACCATTGAGGAGAATTATGTCCTTGAGTACGGTACCAACAAGCTTCAGATGCACGCCGACGCGATTAAAAAAGGCGAGAGGATCCTGATCCTGGATGATCTGCTGGCAACCGGCGGTACCATGGATGCCATGATCAGGTTAGTCCAGCGAGAGGGCGGTGAGATAGCCGGATGCGCGTTTGTTATAGAGCTTGAAGGACTTAATGGTCGCAAGGCGCTTGTCGATAAATACGGGGTTGATGTCAAATCATTAGTGACCTTCCCGGGGCATTAACGCAGATATTCAGCACACATAGCACAGGATCGCATCATGGCAGAGAACCAGGCGGAATACCAGGCACTCGCGCGAAAGTATCGTCCGCAGAATTTTGAGGATGTGGTAGGGCAGAAATCAGTGATCTCGGCTCTGTCCAACACCATCGATGTTGGAAAAGTCCATCACGCCTATCTGCTTACCGGAACCCGCGGCGTAGGTAAAACCACCATCGCCAGGATCATCGCCAGGTGTCTTGAGTGTGAGGAGGGAATGTCCTCGCATCCATGCGGCAAGTGCCAGAGCTGTATTGAAATTTCCCGTGGCACCTATCCTGATGTTATAGAGATTGACGGCGCGTCCCAGACCAGAGTTGAGGATACCCGTCAGTTGCTGGAGAACACCAGATATCCTCCGATACGCGGCCGTTACAAGATCTACATCATCGATGAGGTGCACATGCTCACCTCGAGTAGCTTCAACGCGCTTTTGAAAACTCTCGAGGAACCGCCTTCATACGTTAAGTTCATTCTGGCTACAACCGATCCTCAGAAGATCCCGACCACAGTGCTCTCGCGCTGTGTAAGGTTCCAGCTGACCGCGCTTACCGCTGATGAGATCTCGGGTCAAATCCGCAAAATCGCCGGGCGTGAGGGTATACCGTGTGAGAACGACGCGGCGTCGCTTATCGCGATCGCCGCGCGCGGCAGTATGCGTGACGCGCTCTCTCTTTGCGATCAGGCAATTGCTCTAGGCGGTGGAAGTCTCAGGCGTGAGAGTGTGATAGCCATGCTGGGAAACGCGGGAGATGAGCTTTCAGAGGAACTTTTAAATCTTATAACCTCAAATCAGGCAGATCTTGGAGCTTTTCTTGACAAGGTGCGCGCCATATCGCCAAATTACAAAGCTGTGCTGGATAACGTGGTCGGTCTTTTCCATGATCTCTGCCTTTTCCAGTTTACAGGGCAAAAGCATCTTAATTTATTCCAGACCCCGCTTGCCATTCTCGAAAAATACGCAAAGCTCATGCATCCTAAGGATCTGCAGCTTTACTACCAGATCGCGCTTGAAGGCGTAAACGAGCTTTCATCAGGGGCCGAGCCTTCATCGGTCTTTGACATGACAGTCTTAAGACTTCTTGCCTTTACACCCGAAAAAAAAAAGCGTGGATAGGTGAGGCTGCTCCGGTTGAGCCTGCCATTTCTCTCGAAATCCCATCACTTGGGACAAAGACTGTTGTACTCTCACAAACGGTTACTCCTGTCTTAACCAGGCCCTTGGATCATGTAGGGCTTGTCGATAAGCTTCAAACCCCTCGGCAAGGATTAACCAGACAGCCCCTTATAAACGCCGTACACGCTGAGGCTGAGACAGCCGGGGTTTCAGCCCCTGACCTGACAGGTTCTGATGGTCGGTCAGGAGAAAGCGCTGCAGCGCAGGTGAACCAGTCTCTTAAGGAAAAGGCTTCGGGCAATCCTTCTTGTACAAATTCATCTGGTGTGGACGTTCAGGAGGACGCTGTTCCTGCTGAGGAAAAAACAGACAGGCAAACAGATAATAAGCCTCAGAGCCCGGTTGCTAAACCACCTTATGCGGAGAATATAACCCAATCTGAGCCTGCCTATGGACAAAACAACACAGGTAGCGTTGATCGGGGCTCAATAGAAGCTCTTGAGAGCGTGCAACACGCGATTTTAAACGCCGCAATGCTCAACCGCGGTATGACCGCGGATGAACGAGGTGATATCAATATGGCGCTCGCGTCAAGGTGGAAGGCTCCTGAGATCCATGATGATAAGGAAGGATCAGAGCTTCCGGACTCGATGTTGCCAAAGCTAAGGGAGGTTCTCCCTTACATCGATTTTGTCCGTGAAAAGCTCTCGGAGCTTGAGAACACCATCTCGTCCTCAAAAAATAACAATGACAGCGGATCAAGACTGCTGGCTCTTGGACAGAGCATTCGCAGGACGGCGGAAATTGGGGTTTCCAAGGGACTTGCCAAGCGGGATTACATTCCCGCGAATATAACGGTTGATGAGAGTGTCTCAGACCCGCTGGATCCCTTTGCCGGAGGTTCTGGCGATGCTCTGCAGCGTGCGGGTGGAGAGCAAAGCGATACTCCGCTCTCAGAGAGTGAAAAAACTCCGTCTGATAATGGCACTACCCCGAATTACGGCAGTAGAAACAGCGTTTCACAGGAAATTTCAAATAACTCTCAGGCATCTGATTTAAGCAACGCGGCGTCAGCTTTAAAACCGCTTAGTGACACTGAGACCTTAAAAATACTTCAGAGCGCCCGTGAGGATTTTGAAGACAAGACCGAGAATGAGCCAGCGAAAGCGCCTCTAATGTTTAAAGCGGCGCCCTCTGATGCTCTTAGTAGCGTAAGACTTGAAGGCGAGAGCGCAGCTGAGATGTTAAAGAGGGCGCAGGACGCGGCACGTGCCCAGCTTGAGGCTGAGGATCATGCATTCGCGGGGCCTGAAACTAAAAACTCCGGCGCGCCGGCAGAGAACAATCCAACACCTCCTGTAGCTAAGACTGCTCAAAACACTTCAGAGGTCAGGCCGGCAAACAGTGATGAGAACCTAAAAGCCGCGGCAGAAGAGTCTCAAGAAAAAGAGCAGGAGCACTTAGAGCAGCGATCCGTAACGACGCGACAGATCAGGGCTGAAGTACCAGCTGCTCCTGACAACCACTCAGAGACTGTAGCAGCTGACAAGGGCTCAGCGCGTCACTTAAAGCTGATGTCAGATCCTTTCTCAGATGACGTGAGCGTGTCCGAGGTTACGCTTGATGAGCCGACATCTCAGTTCGACGCCTTAGCCGGGCATTCACAAACGGATTTGGATATAAAAGCTCAAAGCCCTAAAGCATCACCAGGTGATTTAAATCCAGTCCCAGACCTCATTAACACAGAGCCGGTTTCACGTAATGCCAGCCCGGAACCACCAGATCTGCCTGTATCTGAAAAAACTCAGGAACAGTCATCCGGATCGATATCAAATAACAGCCCGCTGACTCCGGTCATCTCCTCCCTCGCAAAGGAGGGATCTGCGAGCGATAGTGATTTTAAAGCTCCGGAGCCTCGTGATGAGACTCATGCTCCGGAGGCTGATCCTTATGCCATTTACGCTCCATCACCTGAGGAGGAAGAAGCCGCTGAGTACTTCGCGCAGGAGGAAAGTCAGAGCGGTGTCTTTGATGACGAGGAACAGGATCTGGAGCAAAGCTCAGGCGTCGCAGAGAGCAGCCATGGCGGGGTTACCATAGATGAGATTCAGTCAAACGAAATACAGACCTCTGACATTGGTGGTCATGACAGGTCATACGCCGTAACTGATGGAGATCCGTTGCAAATGCCGCCTGCCCAGCGCGCCGAGCTTGAGAGAATAGAGAGGATTGAGGACAATCAGAATCTGCGCGAGCTTACACCTCAGGATTTCATGCCTCTGGTGCGTACTACTGATCCATGGCTTCGCGATATTGAAAGCGCCGGATATAAGGACGCTGTCTACAGCGCGCTTATCAACAGCGTCAGACAGATAGATCCGGCTGACAAATCACGCTGGACGATTACGATGTCCAACCGTTTTATTTACTTTATTCAGGATCCGGGATTTTCCCATAACCTTGAGACCAAGTTCTCCTTCCTGTACCACTCAACCCCTGTTCATATAAGGCTGGTACCCAGTGACGTGGTGCCTGAAGGAAGCCCTGTAGATCTGGCCTCAAGAGCGCTTCGGAATGAGACCATGAGAGCGCGCAGACATCTTGAGGGAATGAAGGCTTTTCATGTGATCCTGAATATCGCCGGCGCGGATATAAATAACGTGACAATCTCTCTTTGCGGTAGCTCAAAGCCCGGAAAGTCCTGATTTCGCCTGCCTGTTTTGAAACAGGCTATGAGTATGAAGATCTTTATCCTTTACCGCAAAAAAGACCGGATCGCTTTGTCCGGTCTTTAGCTCAAAATGGCTATTCGTCAGTCCCAGCCATTGGCGTCATCGGAGCTGTCATCGCCTTTCTTTGCAGAATCAAGCTTCATCGCGTTCCAAACCTGATTGGTTATGCGTGACATCTTTGAGGTGGTAGGCTGCATCAGATACATCTTCGACATCAGCTCATCGCTCAGGAAGATACTCGGATTTCCTGACAACTCCTTGTCAAGCTTTGAAATGGCATTGGTCACGGGCATGAAATAGCGGATCTCGTTGCCAACCGCCGCCGCGTTGTCCGGAGTTATGAGATAGTTAAACCATTTCATGGCGTTGTCATAGTGCTCGGCATCGGCCGGAACTGCCCAGCAGTCAAACCACATAGGAGAGCCTTCTTTCGGAACAACGTATTCAATGTCGGTATCCGGATTGGCGGTCTTGGCTCTGGCTCTTGCCTGAAGCACATCGCCTGAATAGCCTATAACGGCGCAGACCTCGCCTGAGGCCAGATCGTTGATGTAGCGGGATGAATGGAAATATGAGGTGTTGCGGGCAAGATCAGTTAATACCGCCTGAGCCTCTTTGTAATCAGCGGCCTTTTCAGAGGTAGGATCCTTGCCCTGATAGTGCATTACGGCGGAAATAACCTCAATAGGCTCATCGATCACCGCTATACCGCACTGCGCGAGTTTGTCAGAGTTCTTTTTGTCAAAGAGGAAAGACCAGGAATCCACCTTAAAGTCCTTTCCGAAAATCTTTTCGATCTTGCCTTTGTTGTAGCCGATGCCCACTGAAATCTCGGTATACGGATAGGCGTAGGCGTTATCAGGATCAATCTCGGCAAGCTTCTTCATGCGGGTCTTGTCAAGCTCATTCCACATCGGGATCTTGGAGTGATCGATCTTCTGCAGGGCGCCGGCCTTGGCAAGACGCGGGATGTAGTAGCTAGGGGTATTGATAGCGTCAAAACCGGAATGACCAGAGAGCAGTCTTGCCTCTACCATCTCGTTTGAATCAAAGACAGCGTAATTGGTCTGCTTAAGTCCGGTAGCCTTTATAAAGTCTTTAACTGTATTGGCTCCGATATAGTCACTCCAGTTCCAGATGTTAAGATCAGCCGCCTGGACTGACGCGGCGCACAGGGTCAGACCTGCAATTAACGCAGCGGTCTTTTTCATTTCTGCTCCTAAGTTGAATAACCAATCACAGACCAGAGCCTGTGAAATGACGCAAAGAATTTTCATGTGCGATTGTAATACAGCATCGTCAGCTTTTCGTTAAATCCTTTTTTGGTGAAGTTTTCACGTTTTTGGTGAGACGGGCAGGGAAATTCCTTTAATATGGCATTGCGTGCTTTTCGTTCAAGCTTTTCTTATGGACAGTGTTCCTACTTTGGGTGAGAGGCTTACTCATCCGAGCAAATATCCGTGCTACAGCTATTCCATATGACTGTGTTTTTGAAAGGAATTAGTCTAAACTTGATGGGTGTGAGCTTAAATCAATGTGAATTCAGGCAGGGATCTCATGTCAGCTGTAATAGCGATCACCAATATAAAAGGCGGCAGCGGTAAGACATCGACCGCGGTGAACCTGAGTTTTGCCATGGCCATTACCCACCGCAGGGTATTGCTTGTTGATCTTGACCCACAGTGCAGCGCCACTATAGCGCTGGGTTTTAACCGCGCCGATGACGCGCATTCGCTTGCAGGTGTTCTGATTTCCAGCAATCCAATGTCGGAGATAGTGCTCAAATACAACCGCGGGCAGTTCGATCTGATCCCCGCGAACGAGGATCTGACGGCGGTTCAGGTCGCGCTGTACTCTGAGAGAGATTGCAATTTAAGACTTAAAAAATCATTGTCGGTTTTAAGAGATCTGTACGATTTCATCTTCATCGACTGCCCGGCGTCATCCGGCGTGCTCACGCTGAACGCGCTTTATGCCGCTGACTATATGATTGTGCCAACCCCATGTGACTACTTTGCGATAGAGTCCTTGGGGCAGCTCACCAGGATGTTCAGCGATCTCAAGGGATCAGGCAGATGCCACCTCGAACTCCTCGGTGTATTGCGCACTTTGTATGATCAGAGACAGCAACTCGCGTCCCGTATAAGCAGTGAGCTTGAGCAGCAGTTCGGATCACTGTTATTCCGAACGATCATTCCATATACCGAGCGCGTAAATGAGGCATCGGCAAGCGGCAGGCCTCTGCTTCTTTATGACAAGTCCTCGATAGCCTCAAGAGCCTATCTTGAGCTTGCAGGTGAAATAATCAGCAAGCTTAAAGACGGCCCGGTTACTCAATAACCCCTTTAAAGCATTTGCCCGCGTCTATACAGCCATTAAAAAGCGCGGGCATTTGTGGCGGACTCATCAGTCTCACTTCTGACTTGCGATTGTCCTTGTGGTACTGCCGGCTTCCTGATCGTACTCTCTATCGCAACTGCAACGTGGACAGCGCGTGCGGATAAGATCCGGGTGATCTTTTACCCTGAGCTTGTCATCAAATATCACATAGGGCGTATGACAATCACAGCATCCGACAAGAGTGGCGCTTCCACGCAATACCAGTTTCAAAAGCTCTATGAATGAAGGAAAGTCAGGAAACACCTCGAAGGGATCCTGAGTTGACCACTGACTGAAATCAAGCGCTGAGGTAAGGCGCCGCATCGCGATGTAGCACGCCCCGGCCGCGGCATAGGATGGCTCATCCGGAATACCGCGCAATGAGAAGACTTTTACGGTAGGAGGTGTGTCTGTCAGGATGCGGCAGACGATGAAATAGAAGCTCAAAAGCAGCATCATGAGCTGGGATTTTGATGGGATTTTCAGCGAGAGAAAGTGCGAGTACTTGCCCATGACTCCCATGTAGCCGAAATCCTCAATACATTTGCCCGGACCATAGAACTGCAGGGCGCGCTGAGGCGGATAACGGGTTACGCGGGTGTTGTGGGTAAGATCCCATCCACAGGCGGCGAGAATGTGGGTAAGCACTCTTCTGCGCTCGCTTTTGGGAATGGTTGCGCCAATGAAGCTGAATGAACTTCTCTGACGGGCAAGATGATCCACCGCCAGAAGCATTCCTCCGTTTTTTAGATTTAACAGCGCGTCAAGAAAACACTCAGGCGACTGACCCATCTCAACCAGCCGTCGCATCACGAGCGTGCTGCTCATACCGCTTAGCCTGCAAAAGCGTGAAAGCGGAGTTTCGTTAGGGTCAAGATATGAGGTGCTTCCCACCAGTTCTTTAAGCTGCGGCTGGGGCAGGGCGTCCGGAAAGATCTCGGAATCACAAAATGCCGCGAACTCACACGCGGATCTTAGAAATGAAGGGATGGCGTCGTAAAGTGCGGCAAGAAACTTATCAATCCCCGGTTCCTGTTTGAGACATTTATCCCAAAGCGACGCGTTCGCGCGGTTAAACGATGTGTGGGAGCAGCCCTCAAACTGACGAAAACGGTTGTGGTAGCGTTTTGAGTAATGGCTTTTCCGTTTCCATACTGCGTTCAAAAGTTTTGTGAATTCATTTTCAGAGGTATTGTGGCGGCATAACGTGATCCCTTCTAGCATCGCTTCTGTACGTGCGTCTATGGTGCGCATGTGTTTTTTTCTCCTTTTTCGGGGTACAGCCCCGTATACAGAACTACCTTATTCAACCCATTGTATGTAATGGATTTTCTTTGTGTATCGCGCGACGGTGTAGAAATATAGTTAAAAACTTTCATCTTTCAAACAAAAAAATTTTTTATGTTCCATGTAAATGGATTTACATGATGAACACACTGATTCCTAAGGGCAAAAAGTATTAAAAAAATTTGAAATTTCAGATTTCAATCGTTTGCGAATTTGCCCTGAAATTGACCAATTTTCATGAATCGAAAGAAAACCTTTAGGTATCCGGGATCCTGGTTTAACAAGGAGCGTGAGCTTTCATGTCCTGCAGAGTGTTGTGAGTCTTACGTTGTTCTCAAACGTTTTAAAAGATGATTTTGAAGTTACGGAATGTATGGTGAACTTTGTCTCTGATTGTGTATATCTGCAACACCTAACGAGGTTCGAGGCTTTGAATTATCAACAGGGCAATGATGCTTATTTTCTGATTTGAGGCTTTGTGATTTGTGTGTTTGTCAGTTATTTAAGGCATGGGGTGGTTGTGTCAATAAGAAAAGCAAAGACATAAAAACGCCGGTCGGGATGTTCGCAAACTCAAAAGAATTCAGGAACTAATTGACACTCCCCATGCCTAGGGGGTTACGCCGCATCTCGATAATCTGACTTCGGACGTTTGAAAAAAAAGTATTTTTGTCGAGATCCCGGGTTTCACTCACTACCTTTACCTGTAACTCTAAGAGCAGACCAAACAATCCGTATGAGATAAAGTTGGTGAATATCAGCACACAGAGCGGAATGATATCAGAGAGAGTTTTGACCAAGGGAAGAGCACTCGAGAATATCGTAATGGTAACCGCCAGCAGAGAATACTGGAACATGCGGTACATCGAGCTTTTTTCTCTCAGCGCCCGAATTTTGCTGTTCTTTTCTGTATCGTTTATATATTACTTTTAGGTCTTATGGAACTGGCTACCTTAAAACAACCGCGGGCGGGGAAGTCCCACACCCGCGGTGTTTGAATGATGAAAATCCTGAGATCGCCAGATCAGTTCTCGGCAGGAGACTGTGGAGGAACCAGACCTACCTGCAGATCTTCTGCGGTGTAAATGTGCTTGCCGTCCGCGAAGACCTTACCGTCAGCGATGCCCATGATTAGCTTGCCGCGCTCGATTATGCGCTTTAGGTCAATCTGGTAGGTGACAAGCTTGACGTTGTCCAGCACCTCACCTTTGAATTTGACGTTCTTGACACCAAGGGCGCGTCCCTTGCCAGGACCGCCGCGCCAGCCTAAAAAGAACCCGACGAGTTGCCACATAGCGTCAAGACCAAGGCATCCCGGCATCACCGGATCACCTGGGAAATGGCATTTAAAGAACCACAGATCCGGATTGATATCCATCTCGGCTTTGACATAACCAAGACCATGCTCACCGCCCTCATTCTGGATGTCGGTGATACGGTCGAACATCAGCATGTTGGGAGCCGGCAGCTGGCTGTTACCTTTTCCAAAAAGCTCGCCGCGGCTGCACGCAAGCAGAGCCTCCTTATCAAAAGAATGGATCCCGCGCTCAAGCAGAGATGGCATGTTTGCTCCTTTTAATATTTAGTTATGGACTGTTAATTCTATACCACGGCACGCTGTGGTGATAGCGGCATAAAGCGACCGTTAGTCCAAAAAAATCCCCGGCGTCGCCGGGGATGTATTGTTGATAATGGTTATCTGGTGCCGAAAACCACTATGGTCTTGCCGTGGGCGGTGATCATGTGTTCCTCTTCCATCATCTTGAGGATCCTGCCAACGGTTTCACGCGAGCATCCGACGATCTGACCAATTTCCTGTCTTGTGATCTTGATCTGCATGCCGTCAGGATGGGTCATCGCTTCAGGTTGGTGGGCGAGGTTAAGCAGGGTCTTGGCGATTCTTCCTGACACATCGAGGAAGGCAAGTGATCCTACCTTCTTTGAGGTGGCCGAAAGTCTGTGTGAAAGCTGGGCTGCAAGACGCATCAGGATCTCAGGGTTTACCTGAACCAGCTGACGGAATTTGCTGTATGAAACCTCCGCGATCTCGCAGGCGGTTTTAGTTTTTACCCACGCGGTTCTGGTCGGTGTCTCGCTCTTGTCAAAGAGTCCAACCTCACCAATGAAGTCACCCTGATTGAGGTAGCTTAGGATCATTTCCTTGCCGTCTTTGTCCTTGATCATCACAGACACCGAACCCTTAGCGATATAGTAAAGAGTTTCGGCTTTTTCACCTTCGTGGATGATCGTGGTCTTCGCGTTGTACTTGTGAATGTGGCACTGACTTAAAAACCAGCTGATGGTAGTGTCTGTCTGCGGTTTGATGATAGGGGTCATTTCCTAGAAAACCTAATTAAAAAGAGCGAAACCGGATAATCGGCTACGCCGGGTGTAACAACCTTCTTTAACGTCTGGCAATCATAGCAAAAATTACATACAAGTGTTCACTTTGGGCGCTTTTTTGGAAAAAAGTAACTTTTTTGCCCGATCATGGTTTTGCTGTCTAGTCAGCCAGATAGCTTGCAATAATAACGTTTATTTTAAGTTAGCATTGGCTTACTTAGGTAAGCTAATGCTAACCATTTGGTTAAAAAATGGCATTTTTTTTGATCATAAAATCATGGATAGGTCAGGCCTGTAATATAATTTCGTTGGTTTAAAGTCAGGGAGACAGGGTTAGCCGGGATCTTCCTGATTTCCGGCTCTTGCTGGGAGAGCCGCCGCCTGCGGACCTGTGGTTCGCTCTGATGGCGGCCGCGGTTAATTCCGCAGAACAGCAGTGGGATTTCTCTTAATAACATCAAATTAGGTACCATCAATGATCTATTCAAAAGAAGTAGAGAATATGTGCCCCGTTACCAAGGGCGCGTACCATGGTCCTGCGCCTATTCCTGAGGAAGGCAAATGGGTTCAGGCAAAGGAAATCAAGGATATCAGCGGTCTGACTCACGGCGTGGGCTGGTGTGCTCCCCAGCAGGGCGCATGCAAACTGACCCTGAATGTCAAGAACGGCATCATTGAAGAGGCACTGGTAGAAACCATCGGTTGCTCAGGCATGACCCATTCAGCCGCCATGGCCGCCGAGATCCTCACCGGCAAGACCCTGCTTGAAGGTCTTAACACCGATCTCGTATGCGACGCTATTAACACCGCTTACCGCGAGCTCTTCCTCCAGATCGTTTACGGCCGTTCACAGACCGCTTTCTCAGAGGGCGGCCTTCCGGTCGGCGCCTCACTCGAAGACCTCGGCAAGACCCTCCGTTCACAGGTCGGCACCATGTTTGCCACCAGAAGCAAGGGCGCCCGTTACCTCGAGCTCACCCAGGGCTATGTCACCCGCCTTGCTCTTAACAAGGACAGCGAGATCGTCGGTTACGAGTTCGTCAACCTTGGCAAGTTAATGGATATGCTCAAGGCTCACCCTGAGCTCTCCGGCAAGGAGATCCTGGCTAAGCTCACCAGCCACTACGGCCAGTGGGATAACGCCGCCAAGTACATCGATCCTAGAAAGGAATAATGGAGGCGAACAAAATGGCATTATTTGAGAGTTATGAGCGCCGCATTGACAAGATCAACAAGGTCATTGCCGAGTACGGCTTCAAGTCAATCGAAGAGTGCAAGGATTACTGCGCTTCTTTTGGTCTGGATCCATATAAGACTGTAAGAGAGATTCAGGATATCGCCTTTGAGAACGCCTGCTGGGCCTACACTGTTGGCGCGGCTATCGCTCTTAAGAAAAACTGCAAGCAGGCTGACAAGGCCGCCGAGGCGATCGGCATCGGCCTTCAGGCTTTCTGCATCCCCGGTTCCGTCGCCGACCAGCGTAAAGTAGGTCTTGGCCACGGCAACCTCGGTGGCATGCTGCTTCGCGATGAGACCAAGTGCTTCTGCTTCCTTGCAGGTCACGAGTCATTCGCCGCCGCCGAAGGCGCTATCGGTATTGCCCGTAACGCCAACAAGGCCCGCAAGACCCCGCTTCGCGTGATCTTAAACGGTCTTGGCAAGGACGCCGCCCAGATCATCTCCCGTATCAACGGCTTCACCTATGTACAGACCAAGTATGACTATTACACCGGTGAGCTCAAGATCGTCAAAGAGATTAAATACTCTGACGGTGAGCGCGCCGCGGTCCGCTGCTACGGCGCTGACGATGTGCGTGAGGGCGTAGCCATCATGCATCATGAGGGTGTTGATGTTTCCATTACCGGTAACTCAACCAACCCGACCCGCTTCCAGCACCCGGTCGCCGGCATCTACAAGAAAGAGTGTGTAGAGCAGGGCAAGAAGTACTTCTCAGTCGCCTCAGGCGGCGGTACCGGCCGTACCCTTCACCCGGACAATATGGCCGCCGGTCCTGCCTCATACGGCATGACCGATACTCTTGGCCGTATGCACTGCGACGCTCAGTTCGCAGGTTCATCCTCAGTGCCTGCGCACGTTGAGATGATGGGCTTCATGGGCATGGGCAACAACCCGATGGTTGGCGCTACTGTCGCGATCGCCGTTCAGGTTGAGCAGGCTCTTAACAAGAAGTAATTTACATCTCTGATGTGTAAGGAAGGCGGGACAATGTCCCGCCTTCGTTGTCTGGACCATGTGTAGAGGATTCCAATTTTGAAGTATGCCATGCATAATATAATTATGGGCATAAGGAGTTTTTTATGACTTCACTCGATTTCAGCAGGATCCCCGACGGGCTGACTGATTTTGAGTTGCTACGCAAGAACAATTGCATCTATGTCGACAAAACAGAGCAGATCGCTTCCATCGCCAAAGAGTGGAAAAGGCCTGTATTTATTTCAAGACCAAGGCGTTTTGGTAAAAGCCTATTAGTATCTACGCTTCACTCACTTTTTGCCCATGGTCTTGAGTTCTTTAAGGGCTTGGAAATAGACAAAAAAAAGCTATGGAACGACACTAATACCTATAAGGTTATAGATCTGAGCTTTGCCGGATTGACCAGTGACTGGAATTCGTTAGATGAATTTAAAGAGTCGTTGATTTCAATGCTCAGGCAACAGGCGATGATTAACTCGCTGCCTGTACCTGATACAAATATACCAAGCGCTTATATTGACGCTTTTGCCAACGCGGTGGATGTTCAGGAGCTTGTGCTGCTGATTGATGAGTATGACGCGCCGCTCATCCACTCAATGGATGACCCAGTCAGGTTTAAACAGATAAATGACACCCTCGCGATGTTTTATGACCGCTTAAAGGTGAATTCATCCAAATTCAGATTTTTCTTTATTACAGGAATAACTAAAGCCTCAAAAGTAAATATATTTTCCGCTTTCAATAACTTGTGGGATCTAAGCATGGAGGTTAAGTATGGGACTCTGCTGGGATATACAGGAAGTGAAATTGAAAAGTATTTTTTGCCCTATATAGCTAATCTTGCGGAAGTATTTGACTGCGACATAGCTGAGGTCTACAAGAATCTGCAAATTTATTATGATGGTTATTGTTTTGACGAGATGTGCAGCACACATGTCTATAACACATGGTCAATTCTAAACATACTAAAAAAAGAACACAGTGGCGCCGGTTACCAGCCTTATTGGAGCGAATCCGGTGGATTGTCATCGCTTGTTATTAATTACTTAAAAAAAATAACAAAATCCAAAGATCGGGAGTTTTTCAGTATTCTTGCTTTAGATGATAAAACCTGTAAACCGCTTACTGTTTCTGGAACCAGTCTTCGCGTACCTGATGTGTACAATCACATGCAGCCAGAGATCCTTATGTATCAGGCTGGTTACCTGACATTGAAAAAAAGATTGGGGACCACGGCATTTGAAATTGATGTTCCAAATCTTGAGGTCAAAAATTTTCTGATGACAACCTTTCTGGAGAAGGTTTATTCCTTAAATACAGGATGTCAGGGGATAAATGAGCAATTATCTCAGGCGGGACTGGAAGATAAACTGCTGTCAGGTAAATCATCTGAAATAAAAAAAGCGTTTGACTCAATCTTAAATTCATTTGCGTACGATACCGAGATCTTCAAAGCAAATGAATCATTTCTAAGAGATTTAATCAGCATTGCCCTGATGAGACAGAATATTCTCGCATTGACAACAGAAAAGCCTAATGGAAAAGGAAGATTTAATCTGATCGTCGAATTTTCAACTCAAAGAGTTGTATTCGAGTTCAAACTGGCCAAAAGCGCAGATGACGTGAGAAGACTTTTGAATGAGGCTAAAAAGCAAATTATCGTCAATGATTACGGTGATGAATATCCGCTGAAGAAGCTATACAGGTACGCGGTCGTGCTGTCACAAAAAGACCGAAAGGTTGCCGATATTGAACTGGTGAACTGATAGAAATTTTCCCTTTAAACAATCCATTATACTGAAATTAAATAACTTATCTCATACCAGGATCTTTTCATTCGCATGTTCGATGTTTTTGTCCTTGAACCATCATCAATGGTAGCTGACAATATATGCATGACATTTAAGAAGTAAATCTTTGTCAGCAGTTTTTCAGTATGAACAAAAAAGTCCTGGTTGCGTCCTTCGCGGTGATCTGTGTAGTATTCGCCGCCGTACTTTATTACAGCAAAACCTCACCTGAACCCTTGAAGAAGGCTCATGGCATAGTCGATATCAGGCAGAGCTCTCTCACCTTTGAGCGCTCCGGAAGGATCGACTCAATAAACGTTGACAGCGGGGATCTGGTAAAAAAGGGTCAGGTACTGGCAAAACTTGATACCAAAGCGATTGAGCATCAGATAGCCATCACATCAGCCCAGTGCAAGGCCTACCGCGCTGAGGCGGATAAAGCCCATAAAGGGTATCGTGAGGAGGAAATCGCCACAGCTAAGGCAAATGTGGCAACGCTTGGGGCCCAGCTTAAGCTTGCTGAATTTACCAACGAGCGTTATCAGCTTTTGTACAGTAAACACAGTACCTCCGCTCAGGAACGCGATCAGGCCTTTTACTCAATGCGTCAGCTTGAGGCGCAGCTTAAGAGCGCTCAGGCCAATCTTAAGATGATGCTCAATGGTTATCGTCAGGAGGATATCCAGAAAGCCGATGAAACCGCCCGCGCCTGCGATGAGCAGCTCTCCTACCTTAAGTATCAGAGCACAAGTCAGAGCGAGATCCGCGCTCCTTATGACGGACAGGTAAGAAGCCGCAAGGCTGAACCAGGGGATATGGCCTCAACCTCCTCAACCGTATTTGAGCTTTCTCAGCTCTATCATAAGCGCGTGCTCATGTACATCACCGAGACCCAGCTTAAGACTGTAAAGCCCGGGCTTAAAGTCACTATCACTGACGCCGCCGGGGACAAGGTGGCAGGCGTTGTTGCCTTTGTAAGTTCAACTGCCATGTTCACCCCAAAGAGCGTGCAGACTGAGGAGCTCAGAGCCGATCTGGTATGGGAGGTCAGGGTGGACTTTGAGGATCCCAAGGGGGTGCTGAGACTGGGACAGCCGGTTAGCGTGGTTTTTGATAATGAATCCGCTAATTGAGATAAAGGATCTCACATATTCCTACCACCGCGACAGACGCGCCGTAAGCGTATACAAGGACTTTAATCTTGAGATCCCGGATACCTGCAGGACGGTATGCTTCATGGGACCGGACGGAGCCGGTAAATCGACTCTGCTAAAGATCCTCTCCGGGGTTCTGCGGGTCAATAAAGGTACGGCGCGTCTGGGCGGGATGAAACCTGAGAGCTCTGATCCGGCTTTTACAGGGGCAGTTGGCTATATGTCACAGCAGCTGGGGCTATATGGGGAGCTCTCGGTTATGGACAATCTCAGGATATTCTCAGGTCTCAGAGGGCTTTCAGGCAAGGACGCCGATGAGATACTCACAAAACTTTTAGAGCGTGTCGGGCTTTTAAAATTTCGTGATTACGCCTCAGATTCGCTTTCGGGGGGCATGAAGCAGAAGCTGGGATTAGCCTGCGCCATTGCCGCCTCCCCGAAATTTATTATTCTTGATGAGCCTACGGTTGGTGTAGATCCGGTATCCCGCAAGGAGCTGTGGGCTGTTATAGCCGATTACATCAAAGAGAGCGGCGCCAGATGCGTATTCTCAAGCGCTTATCTTGAGGAGGCTGCGGCCTCAGACATGACGGTGATGCTTGAAAATGGCAGGATAGTCTTAAAGGGCAGGGCTGAAGAGCTGTGTCAAAGCGCGCGGAACAGAACCTTCTGTGTCTGCCCTGACTCACGCATCCCGTATACTCCGACCGTAAGACGGCTTATGTTCTGCTCGCGCCACTATGACGTAAAATCGCCGATTTACGATATCTGCCCAAGGCTGGGCCGGATTGATCTCATAGCAAAGGAAGGCAGTGACGCGACAGAGATAACATCCTTTATTGAAAACTCGCTTGAGGATCTAAGCGGTCATTTCAGGGTAGAGAAAAGAGCGCCGCGGCTTGAGGATGTTTATATATTAAACACTCTTGATTTCAAACATATGCTGAAGAAACCGGATCTTTCTTCTCTCAGCCTGTCGCATGAGAATGAGAAGGTGGTTATAGATGTAAAGGGCATATGCAAGAAATTCGGACGCTTTACCGCGGTAAGACACTCTGATTTTAAGGTCAGACGCGGTGAGATTTTCGGGCTTTTAGGACCAAACGGCGCCGGCAAGACAACTACCTTCAGAATGATCTGTGCGCTCTTAACCCCAACTGAGGGCGAGGTCACGGTAAACGGCTTTAATCTCAGGACCGCCAAATCCGACCTGCGCGAGACCATAGGCTATGTCTCACAGAAATTCTCGCTTTACCGAAGGCTCAACAGCGCGCAAAATCTTGAGTATTTCGGTCTAAGTTATGGCCTTTCAGGACGAAAGCTTAAAATGCGCATTGAAGAGCTTTTGGACGAGTTCTCGCTAAGAGCGGTAAAGGACGTGCCATCGATGCAGCTGCCCTTTGGTCTGCAGCGCCAGCTTTCAATGGCCTGCGCGCTGATTCACCGCCCAAAAATCCTTTTTTTGGATGAGGCCACATCAGGTGCCGATCCTATGGCAAGGCGCAATTTCTGGAACCGCATCTGCGCGCTGTCATGTGAGGGCACCTCGGTGATCGTGACCACCCATTTTATGGATGAGGCTGAGTACTGTGACCGTTTCTTAATTCAGGATCGCGGCAGGATCCTGGTTCTGGGCAGTCCAGAGGAGATCTGCAAACGGGAAGGCAGAAGGCTTTCGATTGAAGAGGCTTTTGTGGAGTTAATCGCCAAATCCAGGGCAGGTGGAGATGATCGGGATGTTTAACGCATTAAAGGAGATCTTCAGAAGGCTGCCATCGCCTCGTTTTATGGCCATTCTCATAAAAAAGGAGATCCTGCAGATCACAAAGGATCGCTCGGTGCTCGCCGTGGTGCTCATACAGCCTCTGGTGCTGGTCATCATATACGGTTATGCCATAAGAATGGACGTTAAGCCGATTGAGACCGCGGTAGTGTGCGATTATCAGAGCGCTCTTCAAAAGACACTTGCAGATGGCTTTTTGGGATCAGCTTATTTTGATACCACGGTGGTAGGCACGTTAGGGCAGGCGCGGGATCTGCTGTACTCACATAAGGTCAATAATATAGTGGCGCTTGATCCCGGGTTTGATGAGGCTATAGCGCATGGTAACGCTCAGGTTATGGTTTATCAGAACGGCGCAGAGGCACAGCTTGCCGAGCTTTCACGCGGCTATATCAACGCGGTGATAAGTCAGAGCGCGCAAAAGCTTGGCGCTGGTTCTGGTGGGATCACGGTGGTTACCCGCAACTGGTTTAACGAGGCCAATACCTCGTCATGGTTCCTGCTCTCAGGGCAATACATCGCCATCATTACTCTGGTCTGTTCTTTTCTGGGATCTTTTGTCATAGCCCGTGAGTGGGACAGAGGAACTATGGAATCTCTATCCAGCACCATGAGCTCGGCGCTTGAGATTGTAATGTCAAAGGTTATGGTTTACTTCATTCTGGGATTTACTGGCTCGATGATCACTTTGATCTTCGGACAGCTTTTTCTGGATATTCCGCTTCGCGGCAGTGTGATCCTGCTGGTGCTGCTGATTGCGGTGTACTCCTTTGAGATGATCTGCTTTGGCGTTCTGATCTCGGCCTTGTGCAAAAACCAGTTTCTAGCCTCTGAATACGCGATCATCATCGGCTGTCTTCCCACAGTGCTATTAAGCGGCATGATCTTCGATCTGCGCGGAGTCTCGCCAGGGATTAGGCTTATCGGCAATCTGATCCCGCCTACCTACGCCGTAGAGGCGATGCGCGTGCTCTTCCTCTCGGGAGGAGATACGTTAAAGGTTCTTTTGGACACGCTGCTTCAGTTTATTTACGCGGTGGTTTTCCTGTTTTTGGCTGTTTATAAGGTTCACCGGGATTGCAAATGAGCCTTTCAAAACTAATCCATGACATTCTGATGATCCTTGCCATCTGCAAGAAGGAACTCATAGTCATTGTCTCGGATCCTGGTACCCGCAAGGTGCTGGTAGTGCCTATTGTCGTGCAGTGCGTCATCTTTGGCTACGGGGCGAATTATCAGCTCTCTGAGGTGCCCTATGTACAGTTTGCATCGCAGGAAGACAAAGTGTGCCGTGAGCTTTCACAACGTATAGCGGCTACTCCCGGTTTCAATGAGACAACGCGGTGCCGCTCGCTTGAGTGTGTGCGCTCGGCCGTATCCCATGGAGACGCGCTCATCGGGCTTTATTTCGCGCCTGACTTTAAGAACACCCGACAGCTTATGATCATGCTTGACGCCAGACAGACCGCGTCTGCCAATACCGCCTCAGGCTATGTGCAGCAGATAGTAACCGACTTTAACCGGGAAAACGGGGTTAGAACTCCCCTTAGTCTTACCTACCGTCAGATCTACAACGAGAACAATATAACCCGCTTCAGCATTCTTACCGGAATGATCCTGGCGCTGACCATCGTTCAGGTAGTGATGCTGGCGAGCCTTGAGGTCTCAAGAGAGCGTGAGGAGGGGAGCTTTGACATGATGCTGATGACCCCGGCAAATTCATTTGAGATGCTTTTGGGTAAAGCCATTCCCCCTGTAATAGTGTCTATCCTGCAGTCGCTTACCCTGGCTGCTATATGTAATTTCTATTTTGAGATCCCTATGCGCGGAACACTTCCGGATCTCTTTTTGGTGATCACGCTTTTCAGTTGCGCCTGCGTCGGGATTGGCCTTACGGTATCTGTCCTCTCAAAGACCTCGTTATCCTCAATTATCATCGCCTTTCTGATTGTTCTGCCATCTATCATGATCTCCGGCCTGCTTACTCCGGTTGAGGCCATGCCGGACTGGTTTAAGGTAGTCGCTTACTTTGATCCGCTTTATTACGGCGTTCAGGCGGTATGGAGGATCTATCTGCAGGGCGAGAGCTTCATGGACAACCTCACGCTTCTGTCCCCTTTGTTTGGGATCTGCGTTGTAACCTTCACAACCGCGGGAATACTTTTCAGAAAGAATCTGGATTAGGCTTTTTTGAGATTTCTCTGAAAGAGTGTTTAAGAGTAGTCCTCTCAGATCACGCGCGTGAATTGAAATGCTGGCAGTGAATTTAAGTGAGATATGACTCAAAGATCTCCCGCCCTTTTAAGGCGGTAGAGCGCTGTGGTTAGAGAACTATCTTTGAGAGCCGGTCTGAGAGTGAGTGCATAAGCTCGACCGCGGTATCGACGCTGTTGTCGCAACCAGCCGCGTCATCTGACAGATCCTTTGCCGCAAGGCTGATGCCCTGCATGTTCTCGGAAATTTCAGCGGTCGCGAGGTTCTGCTGCTCAACGGCGTTGGTAACCTGAACTATTTCAGATTTAACCTGATTTACCTGAGAGGCAACCTTGCCCAAGGTTTCCTTAATGAGATCGGAGCGGCCTGCGATCTGGTTCATGCTTTCGCATGATTTGGCCATTGAATCGTTGCACTCTTTTGCTCCCTGCTGAATTCCGGTGACCATCTTGGTGATTTCCTGAGTTGAGCTTGAGGTTCTGGAGGCAAGGGTTCTGACCTCATCGGCGACCACGGCAAAGCCCTTTCCGGCCTCACCTGCGCGGGCGGCCTCAATGGCGGCGTTGAGCGCCAGCAGATTGGTCTGGGAGGCGATGGATTCAATGGTCTCAACAATGCTTGAAACCTTGTCAGCCTGCTCGGCAAGCGCAGAGATCTGACCGGCGTCTGAGAGAGTCTTCTGAGCCTGCTGTTTGATGCTGTCAATAGTCTCCTGAACTGAGGCGATGCTCTGAGATGTTATGTCGCTGGTCGCGGAGGCGTCCTTTGAGGCGGCTTCACAGTTTTTCGCGATGTCCTTGGTGGTGGAGACCATCTCATCTGAGGCTGCCGATACGGTCAGCGCGCGGCTTTGAGAATCCTTTGAGGACTCGCGGATCTTGTCAGAAATGGTCGACACATCGCCCATAACCGCCACGATTTTGTCTGAGGTGTCTTTTACAAGGCCAATGATGCTTCCGAGACCCTGTCGCATGACCTCAAGACCCTGCTGTACCTCGCCAAACTCGTTTGAAGAGGTGACCTTTACCTCATTGGAGAAATCCCCGCGTCCAAACTGCCTGACACTCTCAAGCACGCTATGAAGGATCGTGGTGATCCTGCGCGAGAACACCATACTTATGATTAAAGCGAGGATTAATGATCCGGCGGTGCAGACTGAAATCATGATGAGATCGCCTGTGGTGCGCAGTGATTTTACGGCTTTGGTGGCCGCTTCAACCTCGATGGTGTTGAAATGGCTGAGGCTTCTTCTGATGCGTACGTAGTTTTTGTTCAGTCTGCTGATAAAGATGGCCTGGGCAAATTCAACCCGCTCCTTATCAAGCGCTTTTACAAAACCATCCGCGGCCTGGGCGTAGGCGTCAACGCTTCCTGTGACAATCTTAATGAGATCCTTGTCATGGTCTATTTGCGAGATGGCGGACGCGGCGGCGACGGTCTTTGAAATAAGGTCAGTAAACTGGCCACGGGTCTGTCCGTTGAATTTGGAAGGATCGCCCTGCAGTTTGTCAGCCAGGGTATTGGCCTCTAGGATCTCTCGATCAAGAGTGGCGACAGCGCCATTTTCAACGCTTAGCAGCTGATCAGTGCGTTCTACGGCTGAGTTGATTTCATAGAGTTTAAAAATAGAGATGCCGGCGATGATCAGGGTAAAGGCGATCAGTACCCTGAATGAGGCCAGCATCTGTGCTCTGATGGATTTGTGTGCAGATGTCATTGTTGAGCAGTTCCTGTTTTAAACTGTACTTATGAGGATAATTGTATTTAAAGTACAGTATCCAGCTGACAATAATATCACAGATAAAGTAAATATTATTAGTATGTTAATTCATTGCTAAGAATAAATCTAATGAGCGCGAAGGTGAAATTTATTTGGGAATTTAGTACTAAATTGTACAGTTAAAAATGCAGGATCACAGATAGTTGAGAGCACTGCGTGAGCTCAGAATACAGGTTTATTGAAAGTAAAAAAAACAGGGTAATGCGAATTCTGTGCTGGAAGAAAGCCGAAAATCACAGGCGGACAAGCCAAAAAAACTCAGCTTGATCCGGCACGACGCGGAGGGGCAGCAGATCCGGCTTATCCTTCGGTTGATTGACTATTTCAGTCTCTTGGTTGCCACGACGCAGTCCCTGCCGTAAAAGGCAATTCCAACCGCGCTGACCTTTGGAATAGCACCGTTTTTAAGAAACGGGCGGGCGTATTCTTTCTTTTCGATCTGCTCAAGAGCTTTATTTACATCGGAAATTAAATTTCCGGAATTAGCCGAGACCTTAAGCTCTATTACAAAGGCGCATTTATTTATTAAATCGCGAAAGCAGATGTCCGCGTAGCCATGTCCTGCTTCCTGCTCAACTTTAAGCTCGCTCACTTTGCTGCCAAAACTCGCGAGCATGCCGGTAATAAAGCCTTCATAGAAATTCTCCGGCGCGCTTTTGTTCGCGTAAACTCTGAGTGAGACGAATGACAATAGCAGATCGCTTATAAGATCCTGCGCTTTTTCATGATCACCATCAGAGAGAGCCTTGAGAATATCAAGGTTTTTGTTGTCCGTAGTCAGGGCATCATTGAAACTCGCTTTGATGCTCTCATCAAAACACTTTTTGATCTCAAGGTTTGGTATTTTGACTTTGTAATTACCATCGCCAAGATCTTCAACCGCGGTCAGATATCCGGTATGAAGGAGTAGTGACCACATGTCGCTGACGTTATGGTTTGAAAGCATGTCATAATTGAGCTCGTCATTGACGGTTATGGTGATCTCTTTTCCGTCTGACAAGTCCTGAAGGTTCTGGTTATCGTTTCTGCTTAAGAACCCCACATAACTTTTTATGGCCTTAGTCCCGGTGTTTTCAGTCCCTATCCAGTAATTCGCCGCTGAGATATCTTCTGCTTTATTTCTTTTTTTAAGCTTGATGGCGGCGCCTATGAAGCTGCATACATCCCAGGGGCAGAAGATTTCCTGATCATAAAAGCGGTAACCGTCGTAGTTTTCTTTTACAAGTCCGGCGTACTCAGACAGTTCAAACTCATCTAAGAATTTCTCGGTCTCATCGGCGGTAAAGCCCATGAGTGACACGAATTCAGGATCTTTTGAGAGCACGGTGTTCGCGGTAAAGTTGTTGGCTCCGGTAAAGATGCTGTTCTTGGCGACCTTAAGACATCCGGTCATTACGATTTTGTAAACCGCGTCACCGCTGGTTTTTAATATGTCCAGAAACTGTGAGTAGAGAGTTACCATTCTGGAGTGGTAGCCGTAAAACTGGGCTTTGGCAAGCGGCACGTCATA
>SFGV01000054.1 GCA_004557545.1 Succinatimonas hippei | reverse complement strand
ATCTGAAATAGTTCTGAAAAATACCGGAGGCTTTCATGACCTCCTGATCTACACCTCCGCTTATATCTGCTCTCCCTCACCCTCACTGCCATCATCTTGAAACCTCCATTTCTCATGGCAGGACGTTCTTTCCTGCTATCCATTCCATTCTTTTGTACTCAAAAACATCAGCGTCACCCCACCTTCTCCGTAAAAGCCATCGTCAAAAATCGATCAGTATCACTAATCTAAAAAATGTTTTGTTATTCAAGATCAAATTTTTTTCCCCGTAACCATTCACTCAGAACACAATGGCAAATGTTGCGCTTAAATTTGATCTTTAGGCGTTAAACAAAAGTCTCGGCGGTACTGAAAACGGTTACGAAACTATGACTAAAATCGCTCAATTATGATTACATTTGCCCATTTCTACCAAGTTACATGCTTATTTGATGATGTCAGGTTCTCTCTTAGCGTTTGTATTACAAGTGGAAAAGCACTTATATACGTCTATACTGAAATCAGTCACAAGGAGGCAGCCAATGGCACAATGCGTCGTAATCGCCGATGATCTCACAGGTGGCAACGCCACCGGTGTTCAGCTACGCCAGAGTAATTTCAACGCGGTCAGCGTGCTCTCGCTTGATGGAATAAAAAAAGGCGAGAAGCCTGAGTGCGACTGCCTGATTTACCCGACCGACTCCCGCTCGGTGAGTCCTGATGAGGCCTACAAAAGGGTAAAGGACGCCTGTGAGTGTCTGATGGGACCAGAGGTTAAGGTTTACTCAAAGCGTATCGACTCTACCTTAAGGGGCAATATAGGCGCTGAAACCGACGCCATGCTTGACGCTCTTGGAGATGACAGAGTCGCGCTGGTTGTGCCCTCATTCCCTTCCTCAGGCCGTACCGTGGTAGGCGGATATCTGATGGTAAATGGGGTGCTGCTCCATCATACCGATATCGCTATTGATCCCAAATGCCCGGTTAAGATCTCAAGGGTACGCGAGATCCTGGCGGGGCAGACTCACAGAAGCATAGGCGAGATCTGCTGTGATGATCTAATGCATGGCAAGCACGCGCTGGCGCAGATCATCAAAGGTCACGTGGCGTCAGGGCAGAGGATCATAGTATTTGACGCCATCACCCAGGAGGATCTGGATCTTATCGCGGACGCGGTCATCACTTCAGGGCTTAAGGTGCTGGCCGTTGACTCCGGCGCGTTTACGGGAGCGCTCGCCAGAAAGGCCCTAACCCCGTCCCATGGTAAAAACAATTCACGCATACTCGTGGTAGTAGGCAGCGTGCACCCGACAACCGCCGCTCAGGTAAGACACTTAAAGCTTGCCCAGCGCACCGTGAGTGTCACGGTAAACACTGCGGAGTTTCTCTTCTCAAAGGAACACCGCGAGAGAGAAATTGAAAGGGTGGTCACCGAGATCATAAACGAGCATTCAAAGTTCCCCGTAAGCACGGTTATAGGTGACGGGCTTGATCCTGACAAGCGCATCGACTTTAACGAGGCCATGCGCAGACTCAAGCTTCCGCTTGAGGGGGTAAGCACGATCATCAACAGCGCCTTTGCCGAGATAGCAGGCAGGATCTTCAAGGGGACACCTGATTTTAAGGGGATCTACTGCTGCGGGGGCGACATCACGGTCGCGGTTTGCTCACGCATGAAGGCACAGGGGATCACGCTTATGGATGAGGTGCTGCCGCTTGCCGCCTACGGACAGATCAAAGGCGGGCTTATGGACGGGTGCCATATCGTCACCAAGGGCGGATCGCAGGGCGGACCCTCGGCGCTTACTGAATGCGTTAACTATTTAAAGAAACGTCTCATGGTCTGATGAGATCACAGAACATATAAAGGAGCATAAGAGATGTCAAAACCACTTATCGCGCTTACGATGGGCGATCCTGCCGGGATCGGTCCTGAGATAACCGTTAAATGCGTGGCCTCAGATGAGGCTTTATCAAAGGCAGACATGGTGGTTACCGGTGATCGCGGTGTACTGGAGAAAGCGATTGCCATCACCGGTGTGCCGCTTAAGATCAAGCTTATAAAAGATCCGTCCGAAGGGCAGTATGAAAAGGGCATATTAAACCTTGTGGATCTCAGTAACGTCGATCTCACAAAGTTTGCCTATGGCACTGTCAGCGCCATGTGCGGCCAGGCCGCCTATGACTATATCGCGAAGGCCATTGAGTTCGCGATGCACAGAAAGGTAGCCGCGGTTGCCACCGCCCCAATTAACAAAGAGTCGCTCCGCGCGGCTAATATCCCTTATATCGGGCATACCGAGATCTTCGGGGCGCTTACCCATACTGACGATCCGCTCACCATGTTCGAGACCAGAGGGCTTCGTGTATTCTTCCTGACCCGTCACCTCTCGATGCTTGAAATGCTCGGAATGATCAAAAAGCCCCGCATCAAGGATTATGTCAACCGCTGCACGAAGATGCTCCGCCAGCTCGGGGTAACCTCAGGGACCATGGCGGTAGCGGCCTTAAACCCTCACGGGGGCGAGCATGGCTTATTCGGCTGGACCGAGGTCAATGTCATAAAACCAGCGGTAGATGAGCTAAAGGCCGAGGGCTTTGATGTCGCGGGGCCGGTTCCCGCCGACTCAGTTTTTCATCAGGCCTATATAGGAAAGTACAACAGCGTGCTCTCGCTCTATCACGATCAGGGGCATATCGCCACCAAGACACTCGATTTTGAACGCACCATCTCGGTTACGGGTGGCATGCCCATTCTCAGAACCTCGGTTGATCACGGCACCGCCTTTGATATCGCAGGTACCGGCAAGGCCGGCGCGGTGAGCATGGTTGAGGCTGTGGTGCTGGCGGCCAAATACGCGCCGTCCTTTAACGCCTGACGAATTTTATAACTAAGGCATACAAACATAAGGAGACAATTATGCTTGAAAGCTTAAGTGGTGACCGCATGTTGCTCGGCCTTGTCATAGGTCTGGCGCTGCTCATATTTATGGTTCTTAAAACCAAGATCCATAGCTTCATGGCCCTGATAATCGCCACCGTAGTGATTGGCGTGGTCGGCGGAATGCCGCTTACCACGGTCAAATTTCCCGATGGCAATACTCTGGGCATCGTAAACTCTATTACAAAGGGCTTCGGAGGCACCCTTTCAAGCATTGGCATCATCATCGGCTTTGGTGTGGTGATGGGGCAGATCTTTGAGGTAAGCGGCGCGGCCAAGCGCATGGCTTACACATTCCTGAGGATCTTCGGAAAGAGACATGAGGAAGAGGCCATGGCCATCACCGGTTTCTTCGTGTCGATCCCGATCTTCTGCGACTCAGGCTTTATCATTCTCTCGCCTATCGCCAAGGCAATCTCTACGGTGGTCAAAAAATCCGTGATCGCTCTGGGTGTGGCTCTGGCAGGCGGTCTTGTGATCACTCACTCCCTGGTGCCGCCTACCCCGGGCCCGCTGGGTGTCGCGGGAATTTTCAACGTGGACGTCGGCAAGTTCATCCTGATAAACCTTTGCCTGGCGATCCCCATGACCATCGGTGTCATCATCTACGCGAGAACCTATATCACCAGAACCTTCAGGCTGATGCCTGACGGCAACGGCGATCTGATAAAGATCTCCGAGTCTGACTATGATCCTGACGCGATAGCGAGCGCCGATGAGAGCAAGCTTCCTGGCGTATTCGTTTCGTTCGCCCCACTTGTGCTGCCTATTCTGCTCATTCTGCTCAACACCGTGTTATCAGCGCTTAAGCTTAAGACCGGCTTTTTTGATGTACTGATCTTCTTGGGTCAGCCTATCATCGCTGTAGGCATCGGCCTTCTTATCGCGCTCTTTACGCTCACCCGCGGAATGGAACGTGACAGTGTGTTGCGTACGGTTGAAAAGGGCATGTCTCAGGCAGGTATCATCCTCCTGGTTACCGGTGGCGGCGGCGCGCTGGGACAAATCATCAAGGATTCAGGGCTTGGCTCTTACATCGCGCAGGGGCTTGCCGCGGCCTCGGTTCCTCTCATCATCCTGCCTTTTGTTATCGCTACCCTAGTCAGGTTTATTCAGGGATCCGGCACTGTGGCCATGATCACCGCCGCTGGTATCTGCGCACCGATCATAAGCGCCGGTGGTGACAGCATGATGTTAGGCGCCATAGCCTGCTGCTGCGGCTCGCTGTTCTTCAGCTACTGGAATGACTCCTTCTTCTGGGTAGTCAACCGCATGCTTGGTATCAGCCTGCCTAAAGATCAGATCAAGGTCTGGTCAATTCCTACAACCATTGCCTGGGCAATAGGTGGTATTGAGGTTCTGATCCTGGGACTCTTTATGTGATGGTCATCTGACTGATAAAGGAAATTTACTGGAAAGAAAGTTTATTCAAAGGCGCCGGAAGGCGCCTTGTTATTTATTTTGTAGCAGAATTGTTAAAGTTTTGAAATTTTAAAGATCATGCTCTAACGACTCTGACACCGGCTTTTTCAATCTCGGATGTCACATCATCAGGAAGCCCCGCGTCGGTCACTATGCAGTCAAGATCCTTTATATCACAGACCCTGCACATAGCTCTGGCGCCGTACTTGCTGCTGTCAGCAACCAGAACCTTTAATGCCGGAGCCTTGAGCATCGCCTGTTTTAGCTCAAGCTTTTCAGAACTTGGGGTCATTATTCCGTATTCAAGACTCCAGGCGTTGCAGGCGATAAAGCATACCGATGGAATAAGCTCTTTTGTGAAGATCACGCAGCGGCTTCCCACGCATGACTGCGATGCGTGATCAAGAGCTCCGCCTGTAAGCTCAATATTAAGCTTTGACAACGCTGATAATGTAAGCGCTATCCGCAGATCCGGGGTGAATACCGTAAGCGGCATATCAGGAATTGAACGGGCTATTTCGAGAGTAATTGTACCGGCGTCCATGATGACGCTTGAGTCTTCCTTTAAAAGCGCGGCCGCGGCTCTGCCGATGCGTTCCTTCTCATTGCGGCTTTGCAATGATTTCTCCTCGGTGGAAGGCTGAGCCGGAACATAGCGCGACAGTGTGGCGCCACCATGGATCCTTATGAGCGAGCCGCGCCTTGCGAGCAGGGCAAGATCGCGGCGTATAGTTGAGGCAGAGGATCCGGTAAGGGTGACCAGCTCCTCAACCGTGACAAGATTGTGTACATACATGTACTCAAGAATTTTCACTAGTCTCGATCTGGTCATGAAAGCTCCGGCAAAAGCAAAAGATCCTAAGGTGAATTATCTTAGCCTGAAGCTGGCGTCACCTCATATCCTGTAATAAGAATTTGCGCTCTCGCTCAAGAGACGGAAACATGCTGTTGCAATACGCGTGAACCCACCGACATCGTGGTATTGGAAAAGCCTTGTTAAAAAAGCGATGACATTACTTTGAGCAGTCATGTAATGACAATGCCTGAGCTTTCTGTGACAGTCATAAGCCTTGTGAGTTTATGTTCTTCTTCATAAACATCTTGCGGGAGAGCGCTTCTTTTGATGTCTGTTCCTCATGATAGAAGTAGTTCACTAACACCTGCGGTGCGCCAAATGGTCTTTGCAAAATGTCATCGTTCCACAGGTACTCAAGCTTGTTTTTAGTAACGTATTTTCTGATTTACCTGTCGAGCTCTTCCCAATAGCGCCGGTTTTAGGCTCGTAGATCTCATCATAAAGAGCGCTTAGTTCCGGATGCTTCTCATCAATGTAATCAAGAATGGTTTTGCGGTAGCCTCCGCGTAAGTTTAGGATCTCCAGGCCAGACCAGATTACATATGTCTTTTACGCGATCAATCATCGCCTCCAATTCAGTGATCCCTGGAAAGATTAGGGATATAAAGCAGGTAGTCCGTATTCCTTCTTCATGAAGAGCGCGCATAGCCTTCAATCGTCTTTCAATAGATGATTTCTGTGCGTCGGATCGGAGATTTGCTATTCGCTTCTTTCAGCCTCCACGTTACCGTGAACACCTTGCAAATTCGCTAACCGTTCCCTCCTGCGGGGCGGCTCGGGACTCTCACCCTGTGGTTAGTGCGCATGCAGCGCACACGAAAAAAGCCGGACTGGCCGGCTTTACTTTTAGGTAGGAGTCTATTGGTGTTTTTTATTTAAAGTTTGAGGCGACAAAATCCCAGTTGATGTGAGCCACAAAGTCTTTAAGATAGTCAGGACGGCGGTTCTGATAATCAAGGTAGTATGCGTGCTCCCACACATCAACCGTGAGCAACGGCTTGAGATCATCGGTCAGAGGATTGCCGGCGTTTGAGGTGTTGACAATCTTAAGCGAGCCGTCCTTTGTCTGTACAAGCCAGGTCCAGCCTGATCCGAAGTTGCCGGCCGCGCTCTTTACGAATTCAGAGGTGAAATTCTCCACAGAGCCGAAGGCCTTCTCAATGGCATGCTTGAGATTTGCCGGGATCTCAACAGCCTTGGGGCTGATGCAGTTGAAATAGAAGGCATGGTTATAGGCCTGAGCCGCGTTGTTGAACAGAGGACCCTTGGCGCCTTTTATGATAGTCTCAAGTGAGGCGTTCTCAAATTCTGTTCCAGCCGCGAGCTTGTTGGCGGTATCAACGTAGGTTTTGAAGTGTTTGTCATGATGGAATGACAGGGTGTTCTCTGAAATAAACCCCAGAGCGTTTTTTGCGTAAGGCAAATCAGGAAGAGTGAAAGCCATAATCGTGTCTCCTTTTTTCTGAATTTTTTTATTGTGAACTTTGTATGGTTACAGAATACCCTTAATTACTGATATGGATTCTCAACTGCTAAAAAAGATTGTATCAAATTTAATCTTATAAAGCCCAATTGGATATTAAAGTAGAATAAGGGTCTGAAATAAAATAATAATTTATAGAAAAAATAAGAATCTTTAAATGATATTACCAGGCAGGATGGTTGGGAATTTTTCAAATTTGAGGTAAGGATCTGGTTATTGACAGGGCGGCAGACAACTGCCGCCAGATGCGCGTTCTATTCCTCAACTATAGGCTCAGGCAGGCCGCAGAATGTGGTAAAACGGTTATAAGCGGTGCAGAAGAGTTCAGCCTCAACCTTGGTGTCATAGGCCGCTCCATGGGCTTTTTTGCCCTCATAATTTATATGAGCTCCCATGCAGGCCTTGGCAAGCACGGTATGACCGAATACCAGAGCGCCTACGGTTGAGGTATCAAGCACGGTGAAAGGATGAAAGGGATTTTTCTTCTCAAGCCCGGCGCGGCGTCCCGCGGCGTTTACAAATCCAAGGTCAAAACTGCCGTTGTGTCCGGTTAATAGGGCTTTTTTGCAATGGGCGGCCTTGACGGCGCGGTGCACAAAGCGGAATAGAGCGGTGATGGATTCCTTCTCATCCTGAATATTGCGATCGGCGGCGTAAGGATCAATTCCCAGAAACTTTAAATTCTCCTCAACGAGCACCGAGCCTTCAAAGGGGCGGATATTGGCGCTGAAGATCTCGCCCGGGACCATGATCCCTTTATCGTTTAACGCAAGCGGCATGGCCGCGACCTCAAGCAGGGCGTTTTTTTCAGGATCAAAGCCCGCGGTCTCAACATCCACAACTACAGGCAGAAAACCGCGAAAGCGCTTGCTGATGTCACAGGCGCGGGGCAGCTCCCCTCTCTCAGACTTGTCCTTAATCTCCTGCTTATCCATAGCAATGCGCTCCTAAAACACTTTCATACAAATTAGCGGCAGGGCAATTCTAAACCAATCAGACCTCTCTCCAAAACTGTCTTTGAGAGTTATTAAGAGCAACTCCTTTCAGTTAAATGGACTGATGTCCTTTCCCCGCATTACGATCCTTTTGATCTTAAGTCCAGCCTCAGGGGCGCTTAAGACTAAGAATGTGGCCTTATTGCCTGAACCCAAAAAAGATGTGTCGGCTCCGCACTGACGGCGCGGATTGACAGAGGCGGCGGTAACCGCGTCATGCAGCGGTACCTTAGCGTTTAAAACCGAGTTGCGCAGACAGCTGTAAAGGCAGCTTACCGATCCCGCGAGCACCCCGTTATCAAGTCTGGCCTCATTGCCTTTTACGTTAACCTTCTGTCCGCCTAAGGTGTAGGCTCCGTCCTTAAGTCCGGCGGCGCGCATAGAGTCTGATATCAGGATCACTCTGTCAGGCCCGAACATCCTGAAAGTCATGGCTATCATCGCGTTGTGCACGTGTATGCCATCGGCGATAAGCTCGGCGTACGCGTTGCCAAAAGCTGCCGCGGCGACCGGTCCAGGGGCACGGTGGAGCATGGGCGCCATCGCGTTGAAGGTATGGGTAAGCTCACAGGCGCCGTTTGAAAAGGCCTCATGGGCTTTCTCATAGTCACAGTCGGTATGACCGATACATATCTTTATTCCAAGCGACGCGGCTTTGCGTATAAACGAGATGGCGCCATCACCTTCAGGCGCGGTTACGCAAAAACGGATAAGACCGCCTGAGGCTTGCTGCGCCTGTTGTAGAAACTCAAATGAGGGAGCTTTTACATTGACAGGATCCTGCGCGCCGCATTTCTTTTTACTTATAAAAGGGCCTTCCATATAAACGCCAAGAAGCTCTGAGAGGCTCCCGTCCTGATACTTTCCTTCCTTGACGTTTTTTGTGAATAAACGCGCTGAGTCCATGGCTTTTAAAATAGTTTCTTTATCGACAGTCATGCTCGCCGGGCAGAAGGCCGTGGTGCCATGGCGGGCTTCCCAGCTTGCGATAGTCAAAAGCGCGTCAGGATCGCCGTCTGAAAAATCAGCCCCGTCAGCCCCATGCAGATGAATGTCACAAAGCCCCGGGATCACATAACAGCCTGAGGCGTCCCAGCTTTCATCACCTTCAGATGAGCAAGCCTTGTCGACAAACGTCCCTGAATCCTCACTGTATAAGAAATCCTGTTTCTCAAAACCATTTTTCGTGTAGACAAAAGCGTTCTTTACGCTGTGTATTCTCATATGGCAGACTTCCGTTTGACTGGATTTGATATCGCTATACCATGAGAGTTATGGCACTTTTTTTGCTTTATCTTTCGTAAGATAATATCTTTAATCATAAACGGCAAATTTTTGTAATGGATGGCAGAATGCTTAAAGCTCTCAAAACGGTTCTCGCGCTCTCTCTCATAGGGCTTTGCGGCTGTGCTTATGCTCAGATCCGTTATGAGCCGAAAATTGACAACACCGCGAAGAAGCTCTGGTCGGTCAACGACTCAAAGGTACAGTGCGATCTTATAAATGATATCCCGGGCTATGGCACCGCCACTTTCCGAACCTACTCAGGGAAGTCCCGCAAGACCTCGCTGAGCATCCATCCGCGTCTTGGAATAACAGAGAACTCATCCATGCGCTTTATTGCCACCCGTCCTGAGTGGCAGTCAGGCGGCGCCGAGCAGCTTTTGGGCAGAATTAAGCTTTACTCAGGCTTTGACGCCTGGGCAGGCCCTACAGTCTCATGGAAGGTTCTGAACGCCTTAAGTCAGGGGCTTCAGATCTACATGCCCTATACCAACTCTACTATCGCCTCAGGTCAGAACATCATCCCCTCGATGAGTCCTCTGGGGTTCAAGCCACAGTATGAGAAATACCTCGACTGCCAGCAGCGTCTTTTGCAGGTAAGCTACACCGATGTCCAGATGCTTCCCGTGGTGTTCAAATTCCAAAAGGATGAGCTGACCGGACGCTCGCTTGAGAGACTTAAAACCCAGCTTGAGTATTTAAAAGAGGACAAGGCAGTGGATCACATCACGATCCGCGCCTTTGCTTATGATATGACGTCAAAGGACGATAACGTTAATCTCGCGCGCAAGCGTTCTGACACCTTAAAGAAATATTACAGTGACGCCGGCTTTAAGGATGACATGATCGAGGTTAAGGAATTCAATTCCCTGACACTTCCAAATTACGCTGAGGATGAACCTGCCGATGAGTCTCCACAGGCGAGAAACGGTCTTGTAACGCTCTCTCGCGACAGCGCGAAGGTAAACCGCGATCTTGAGGCGAGCGTGCCTGATGTGGGCGCCGGCACCGGGGAGTAAGCATGGGCAAGAAAGATGAGTTAAAACCCAAAAGCCCTGTAGTTGAATTTGTTCGCGAGCACCGCGGACTGTGTATTGTCATGCTCGCCTCAGCGCTGATGTTCTGCGCCGGTACCGTATTTCTGGGCACAGGAGTCTCAGACTATGTAACCTCCGAGCGGCAGTCCGTGGTTGTGGCCGGTATAAACTCGCTTTCCGCCGGAAAAATGCCTGAGGCCAGCAACTTTTTTATGAGAGCCTCTTCTGACAAGGATCCTCTGGCTCTTGCCTATCTTGCCTGGACACAGTGCTATAACGGAGATTTTGAAAGCGCGGCCAAAAGCGCTACTGAGGCTATGCGCGCTCAGGGCGGTAAATACGTTTATGAGATCATGGGAGATCTCTCGCTTCTGGGCTTTGGCAGCGCCAAAGGCGCCGCGGCCGCTGAGACGTATTTTTCAGAGGCAATCTCAGTACTTCCAAAGAAGGACAGAGCCTCAGCCGCCCGCGCGATATATGATCGCGCGATGAGACTTTGCCAGTCCTTTGAGGATTACAAGATAATCGTGAATGACGCCTGCGCCAAGGATTCGGCCAACGCCCTCATGCGCCGCGGTGACATGGAATTTTTAGGAGAAGGTCAGGTTTTAAGTCCTAAAAGCGCCTTTATGTCATGGTCATCCGCCTCAGCGGCGGGACTTGTTGAAGCATCTGTCAGGATCGCGGCCTCAAAATGGTACGGCTACGGCATGCAGCGTGACATGAGCGGAGCATATGAGCTTTTCAAAAACGCCGCACGCTCAGGAGATCCACTCGCGCTGTATGACATGGGGCTTATCTCACTGAGAGGCAATTTCAACGATGCGGTCAATCAGGGCTTTACCTATTTGCGCGCCTCTGCAGATCGCGGTTTCGGTCCTGCCATCAGCGCGGTGGCGATACTTTCACTGGACGCAGGGATGGAGCAGAAAGATCTTGAGAACGCGTACAGGCTTTTTCGCAACGCGTACGAAAAGGGGGACATCACCGGTGCGCTCTTTTACGCGTTTATGACCTACTGCGGGATCGGTTGCCCGGAGTCAGATCAGGATCTGGCCTTCTCAATCATGTACGAAGTAAGACGCGGCAACACTGACAGAGCCTCCGAATTTTATGATTTCATGCTAAAGGGCCTTGAGCCGGAGCACCGCGTGGAGGCGTTGCAGCAGATGGTCGCGCTTTGCGCCTCCCAGTTTTATGGCGAGATTTCCTTTGATTCAGGCGATCCGGCCGCTACTGTCTATCACTCAAATAAATTAAAGGACAAGGATCTTTATTTCACCAAGGTCACTGATGATGAGTCGGTCACTTATGATGAGCGAAAGCAGCTGGGAAATAACTGCAGCGTCGATGAGAGTGCCCCCGGCGAGGCACTGCTTGACGGTAAGCCGCTTATGTCTCAGTCCTTTACGACTATTCTCAGCGTTTACAACCCAACCTCCGGGGTAAAGCCCTTTGAGCCTGAGGTTATAACCGGATTTAAGAGCGCTTTGCCCGTACTGCCCAAAGCTTACAAGCGTTTTCACATTGATCTTGATTACATAAACGCCAAGCTCGGGGTTGAAGGCTTCACGATTGACGAGGATGGCAAGGTTCACAGACATTAAAAATGTCTTATGAAAAATGTCTCACAAAAGGAGCCTGATAAATGTCAGGTTACTTTGTGTGACTGTTACAAATGAAACTTATTCCCGGGATGTCCAGCAATTTGAAAGGGGCTTTTATTCCAAGTTAGAGGCGTTTCTGATATTTCGTCTGGCTTATTCAGAGCGTCTGCCCTAATCTGATCCTGAAAATTTGTATCACCCTCAGCAAACGTTTTTATCCTTTATTTAAAACAATATCTTGAAAAAAGGTACTTTGTTTTAAAACCTTAATGAGAATAAGCCAAAGCTGGCTAAATTTTCGTTTGACAAATCACCTGTATAGTTTAAATTATTGGTCACCAAATAAAGTCTATTCAACTGTGGTGGAGGAATACCATATATGACTATCAAGGTTGGCATTAACGGCTTTGGCCGCATTGGCCGTTTCGTGTTCCGCGCTTCGATTGCACGTCCTGAGCTCGGCATTCAGGTTGTCGGCATCAACGATCTGCTCGCTCCTGAGTATCTGAGCTACCTGCTCCGCTATGACACCATGCACGGCCCTTTCAACGGCACCGTTGAGGTCAAGAATGGCAATCTGGTTGTCAATGGCAACGAGATCCGCATCACCGCTGAGCGTGATCCTGCCAACCTGAAGTGGGGTGACATCGGTGTTGACTACGTTGTTGAGTCAACTGGTTTCTTCCTCAAGGATGAGCTTGCCCGCAAGCACATTCAGGCCGGCGCAAAGCGCGTTGTAATGTCTGCTCCTTCAAAGGACACCACCCCGATGTTCGTTGTTGGCGTTAACGACAAGACCTATGCTGGTCAGGACATCGTTTCCAACGCTTCCTGCACCACCAACTGCCTAGCCCCTCTTGCCAAGGTCATCAATGACAACTTTGGCATCAAGGAAGGCCTCATGACCACCGTTCACTCAACCACCGCTACCCAGCTGACCGTTGACGGCCCTTCAAAGGGTGGTAAGGATTGGCGCGGCGGACGTGGTGCTGCTGACAACATCATCCCTTCAACCACCGGCGCTGCCAAGGCTGTCGGCAAGGTTATCCCTGCTCTGAACGGCAAACTGACCGGTATGTCAATCCGCGTTCCGACCCTCGACGTTTCAGTCGTTGATCTGACCTGCGTGCTTGAGAAGTCAGCCTCCTATGAGGACATCTGCAACGCCATTAAGGCCGCTGTTGCTGGTCCTATGAAGGGTGTTATGGATTACACTGATGAGCCTCTGGTTTCTTCAGACTTCCTCAACAATACCCACACCTCAATCTTTGACGAGAAGGCTGGTATCGCTCTGAACGACCACTTCGTCAAGCTGGTGTCCTGGTACGAC
>SFGV01000053.1 GCA_004557545.1 Succinatimonas hippei | reverse complement strand
GTTCTCATGACCATCAACCACCTTAGTTTCAAGCGAGGTATAAAGTTCGGTGGCCGGAAGTGGAGTAGGATGCGCTCCCAGCGCGTTAAAGACTTGCACAAAGAGATCATTGAGAGGAACTCTCAGTTTGAACTTTTTGAAGTCTTCCATCTTGGTAATAGGGAAATTACTCTGAACTTGTCTAAAACCAGATCCGTAGTAACCTTTGATGAGGACACCGGTGTTCTTAGAATAATCATAAGTGAACTTAAGCACCTCAGGATCGGTAAACACCCGCCTTGCGTGATCCCAGCCAGTAAGTGCAAAAGGCATTTCAATAGGTGCGATGCGAGGCTCATCGCCCTTGATAATGGCACCAGCAAGAGCGATCTGAATGGATCCCTGCTTCACCAGCTCCATGATCTTTTCCTCACCGCCGGCCTCGGCATTGGGTTTAAGCACGACTTTGAAATCAAGTCCTGCCTTATCAAGCTCTTCCTTGAACTTTTGCATTGCAAGGGTACTCGGATGGCTGGGACCGTAGAAGCCCGCAAAGGTAACGCGGTAAGTCTTGGCATTTGCCGCCGCAAACGGCAGAGTCAACATCATCGCTCCGAGAATGGCTATCTTTGTGAACTTAACCATGAATATCTCCTTCAGATCTGTACTTGATCAGATGTTTGTTTACAAATTCCAAAAAACAGAAAACTCATGTTTTAGTTGTATCATAGAACTACAATTAACATTATCAACATTTAACCTTAACTTTTAATAGAAAATTTAAGAGATATCACAAATATTCTCAAAGTAGTCAATTTTTAATTCTAAAATTTGCTTCCCCGACGGCTTTAATACATCGTAATTAAACAGTATTCAACATATTGATTTTTTTCATATCTTCTTTATATATAGATAAAAAAGATCGTGGTTTGGAGCTCAGTTAAGTTTTTCTTATTCATTTATTTATGACGTTTATCACAGAATAACACGAAATATACCCAAAATATTATAAGTTAATACCCAATACTTGCTATATAATTACAGTCAGAAAAGCGCTTTATTTCCCACTTCGGGAGAGTTTGAGTTGTTTTTATTTCAGGAGCATCAGAATGACTAGATATTTTGACGTTATAGGCACTTCAGATCCGCAGGGGCAAAAGGAACTGAGGCAGGTTAAATACTTTGTAAAGGGACAGTGGCGACAGTCTTCATCAGGAGAGTTCCGCGATGCTCGCAATCCTTCCACAGGCGAACTCATAGCAAAAGTCCCTGCCTGTACCGTCCAAGAGATGGACGAGGCGGTTGCGGCCGCTAAAAATGCTTTCAGAGCCTGGGCTGATACCCCTGTACACAAGCGTTGCCAGATCCTCTTTAATATGCACAGTCTCATCAAGGCTCACCAAAATGAATTAGTTGAACTACTTTCCATGGAGCAGGGAAAGACTCTTCCTGAGGCTGCAGGTGATGTTCTCAAAGCTCTCGAGGTCATTGATTTTGCGGCTGGAATGCCTCAGCTGATGAAGGGGGAAGCTCTGATGCAGGTGTCCCACGGTTATGACACCACGCTCTATCGTGAGCCTATGGGAGTTTTCCTGGGCCTAGTTCCCTGGAATTTTCCAGCAATGATCCCTCATGGCTGGATGATCCCTATGGCCATTGCCTGCGGCAATACTTTTGTACTCAAAGCCGCCACCGCAGATCCTCAATCCGCTTTACGTTTTACAGAACTGTGGAAGGAAGCGGGATTGCCTGACGGTGTACTCAATGTAGTTTTATGTAAGGATGAAGATATCCATCATCTCATCGTACATCCTGATATCCGCGGCGTATCTTTTGTAGGCTCCACTTCTATAGGTTCACTGGTGTACCGCCAGGCTGCCGAGGCAGGAAAACGCGTTCAGTGCCTGGGAGAGGCCAAAAACCATGCTCTAGTGCTTGACGATGCCGTACTTGATAGAACCGCGTCAGGAATTATCAACGCATTCTGTGGATGCGCTGGCGAACGGTGCATGGCTCTTCCAGTAGTCGTAGCTCAGGAAGGCATTGCTGATCGTCTAGTGGAGAAGCTCGTTGAGAAAGCCAAGCAACTCAAGATGGGCCGTGCCTGGATCGAGGGTACCACTTTAGGTCCTGTTGTAAGCGCTAAACGTAAGGCCGGTATTCTCAATTGGATTGAAACAGGACTTAAAGAAGGCGCTCAGATGGTTCTGGACGGACGCAATCCTGAGGTTGAGAAAGGCTGTGAAAACGGTTTCTTTGTTGGACCGACCATACTTGATCATGTCACTGCTGATATGACGGTAGGACAAAGAGAGATTTTCGGACCAGTTCTGTGCATCAAGAGAGTCAAGACCTTTGAAGAAGGGCTGAAGCTTATGAATGCCAATCAATTTGCGAATGGTTCTGTGATCTACACCTCATCTGGTTATTACGCCAGGCAGTTTGCCCGCTATACCGACGGTGGTCAAGTAGGCATCAACGTAGGTATACCTGTTCCGGTATGCTGCTTTGGTTTCACTGGCCACAAGCGTAGTTTTATCGGTGATCTGCATGTGATGGGAACAGACGGAGTCAGGTTCTATACAGAGTCAAAGAATGTGACACAGACCTGGTTCCTGCCAGATGATAAATCTGCTGTGGATACATGGGACGGTTCTTTAGCATCACGCTAACTAGAGTGTATATACATAAAACCGGTCTCCACTTGGAGACCGATTATTTTTAAACAAATGAGATTCTAACAATGGGATATGAATTTTGCGTTCCGCATGAGATATTTTCCGGAGACGGAGCTATGGATCTGGCAGTTAGGCATATATCCGGACATATGAGCAAGGCATTCATCGTCACGGATGGCAACATGGTCAGACTTGGTAACTGCGACTCAGTGATCAAGAAGCTGCAGCGTTCTAATATCAGCTGCCAGATCTTCGACGAAGTCAATTCAGAACCAGTCGATGCGATGGTCGAAAATGGCGTTAAACGTTACAGGCAGTACGAGTGCGATGGAATTGTGGCACTCGGAGGAGGATCATGCATCGACTGTGCGAAAGCAATTGCTGTTTGTGTAAACAGCGGTGTAAAAATCACCGAACTTGCTGGTAAAAGGATCAGCTCTCCTCGTCCGTATTTTGTAGCCATTCCGACAACCGCTGGGACTGGATCAGAGGCTACACAGTTTACGATTATTACAGACACCAAGCGCAAGGAAAAATTGCTCTTAAGCGGACCTTCGCTGTTGCCACATATGGCGATCGTAGATCCGTTTTTTACTATCTCAGTGCCTTCTTCAATCTCTGCGAATACTGGCGTAGACGCGCTCTGTCACGCTATGGAAGCTTTCACATCCAGAAAATCACAACCGCTTTCTGAAGTATTCGCGATCTCCGCTGCAAAGAATATTTTTAAAAACCTTGAACAGGTATGCGCCAACGGCCATGATATCAACGCAAGAGCACAGATGGCGCTTGCCGCTACCGAAGCGGGAATAGCGTTCAGCAATTCCTCCGTAACACTTATTCATGGAATGAGCCGCCCAATTGGTGCCCTATTTCATGTGCCGCATGGTCTATCGAACGCTATCTTACTTGATGTCTGTGTGGATTTTTTATCCAAAGGTACGGCGCTTGAACGTTTTGCAGAGTTTTCAAGACGCTGTGGTATGTCTAGTCGCAACGATAGTGATCAGAACGCTGTTGACGCACTTACAAAAAAGATCCACTCTCTGCTCAGCGCTATCAACATTCCTTCCATTGGATCATTAGAAAGCATTAAACGCGACGTCTTTATTGAAAATATTCCAAAAATGGCAACTGATGCGATTGCAAGCGGGAGTCCTGCTAACTCTATCAGAACAGTGAAACAGCAGGACATCGAGAATCTTTACAAAAATCTGATCGGATGACAGTAATGATGTTAAAAGCCTCTTACTAGATGGCTTTGCCGTCCCAGTTTGAAAGCTTTTCGATAACTAGTTGTCCGCCGTACCATTTACTATAAAGTGTTCTAGAGTCTTTCCATATGGAACTGCGAAGCTCCGTATACTCATTTAAACAAGCGACTATACGTAGTATAAACTAGCGGCATGAACTGATAAAAAGGAGCTTCTATGACTTACCCTGAGGATGAGGTTTTTTCAAAACACCAGCTTATACAAGGTACGCCTGAGCGCTTTGGCTTTGTAAAAGATCATGATGTTTATGTACTGAACACTTCTTTAAAGGGAGGTTTTGACCTCAGGATTGAGATCAAGGCAGACGGCAGTGTATACGGCAAAGCCTATGATCCTGACACCAATGATGAGTATTCTTTGCTGCACACGCGCGATCCTGAGGGTGAGTTTGTCAAATCAGTCCAGTACGAATACCGCGCCCTGCTCTCAAAAATAGCCAATACCTGTTATCAGACGCTTGAGTTCGCCTCAGATCAGGCCAACTCCATTGCGCTTTTTCTAAAAGAGAATTTCTCTGAAAGTCCTGACAATCCTTTCTCGGATCTGCCGTCTGCCAGGGTTTTCAGGATCGCGAAAAACCGCAAATGGTACGCCCTCGTGATGCAGGTTAAGGCCGGAAAGCTTACGGGGGTTAAAGAACAGGATGAAGATCATAAACACTCTGCTGATGATCTAGTTGAGATAGTAAACCTCAAGGCAGATCCAGAGGAGATCCCGGATCTCTGCAAACACCGGGGGATCATCCCCGCCTACCACATGAACAAAAAGCTCTGGATAAGCGTGATCTTAGATGGAAGTGTTGAGGATTCCTTGCTCTTATCCCTTGTAAAAAAGAGCCGCCTTCTGGTGTCTTCACCCAAAAAGCGGTCAAAGTAGTCCTGCTTCTAGTCTAAGTTTGGGATATTCAGCTTGTAACGCGCCGCGCTTATTATGACGTCAACCGCCTTGTCTATATCCATTGAGGAGGAGTCGATTAAGAGATCGCGGTTATTTACCGTGGTCAGGTGCTCTCCCGTAAAGAGTCGGTAGTAGGTATCGCGGGCGCGATCAATCTTTCTGACGTAGTCATTGACCTCATACTCAGGGATACGCAGCTCATTGACGCTGTTTTTGATGCGCTCCTTTAATGGGGCGTAGATCATCACGGAAAAGCGCCTTGGATAATCTTTTAGCACATAGTCGGCGCAGCGCCCGACTATGACGCAGCAACCGCGCTGAACCGAGTCTAAGATAAGCGAGCGCTGCGCCTCAAAAAGCCTGCGGTGAGCGGCCTTCCCGCCTATGCCAAGCGGCAGCAGCGCGCTGGCAAATGGCAGGTTTACGTTCTCATCCAAAGGTGAGATCTGTTTCATGTCACAGCCGAGCATAGCCGCGGCCTTTTCAATAAGATCGCGGTCGTAATAGTCTATTCCAAGGCGTTTGGCGACGCGGCGGGCGATTTCACGGCCAAGCGATCCAAACTGCCTTGAGACGGTTATGGCGTAAAACGGCACACTCTCATCAGGCGAATCCTGCATAAGCTACACTCCAAATTCCACTTTAAAGATCTTTAAAAAGCCCTCAATGGCCTTATCTACCATAAGTTTTCCCTTTTGGGCGCTTGAGCCCTCGGAGGCGGCGAGAGCGCCACATGATGGTACCATCTCAGCGCGCGGCGGATACACGGAGTACGGCAGAGCCCTGGCTTTGACATTCTCCGGAATAAGATCAACCCGCACCAGTTCCGGCTTTAAATACATGATAAGCGAGGTTTCGGTAACCGCGGCGTGCTCAAGCGCCCAGCCCGGGAAAGGAATACCCTCAAAGACCTTCTTTACAGTCGCGTCATCCAGCACATCCCACCAGGTGCTGTATACAACCTTAAGCTTTGGATAAAGGTTAGTAGCCTTATCCATAGCCTCCTCAAGAAAAGCCTGATTCTCAAAATGGGCATTGCAGATGAAAACCTTGTTAAAGCCGTCACGGGCAAACTCGCAGAGAATATCGGTTGCAAGACGCACGAGTGTATCGCCGTTTAAATCAATGGTACCCCTGAAAAGCGGGCCGCCGCCTGAGAGCGGTTTTGATTTATAGCCATAGGTAAGTGTCGGAGCCACGATGGCGCCGGTCTTTTTGGCAAGCTCAAGGGCCACGCCCTCGGCGATATAGCTGTCGGTGCCAAGCGGCAGGTGCGGTCCGTGCTGCTCTGTGGATCCTACGGGCAGGATCACCACTTTGTCATCATTTCGCTCAAACTCAGGTCTTGTGATCTCATGCATGCGCGGCATTTTATTTATCTCCTCTTTATGCCATTAACATTTACACTCTGTTTTCACCGTTACTCAGGCAGCTTTGTAGTGAGTTCTTCTCTCTTTTTTCTCATGATCACCCTGCCCTGCCTTACGCTCAGGAGTACATGAGAGGTATTGCGCACCGCGTCAATGACGTTGTTATCGCTCAACACCACGAAGTTCGCGCTTTTGCCCTTCTCAAGACCATAGTCATCTACTCTCATGGTTTTGGCGCCGTTGGTGGTTATGAATTTCAATGAGGACTCGATCTGCTCAACGCTCATCATGTGAGCAAGGTGCAACCCGAAATCAAGCTGATGGATGAGGCTTCCGTTGCCTAGCGGATACCACGGATCTGATATGGAGTCCTGGGCAAAGCTTACGTTAATCCCGTTTTCCGTGAGCTGCTCTACCCTGGTAAGCCCGCGACGCTGCGGGAAGCCGTCAAAGCGTCCCTGCAGATAGCAGTTCTCGGTCGGGCAGCTTACAAAATTGAGCCCGGCCTTCTTGTACTTGGTCATCATCTTGAAGGCGTAGGCGCCGTTGTATGACCCCATCGCGCAGGTATGCGAGGCGGTTACCCGTCCCTGCATGCCGTTGTGATAGGCAAGCGAGGCTAAAACCTCTGAGAAGCGTGACTGCTCGTCATCAGACTCGTCACAATGAAAATCTATAAGCTTGTCGTACTTTTGCGCAAACTCAAAGCCCTTCTCAACTGACCTCACGCCCTCCTCGCGGGTGAACTCAAAGTGCGGGATCCCGCCAACTACATCAGCGCCAAGCTTTAAGGCCAGCTCAACGCATTTGTCGCCGCCCTCATAGGCGTAGTAACCCTCCTGAGGGAAGGCCACTATCTGGATCTGCATGTAATTCTTAAGCTCTTCCTTAAGCTCGAGCATCACCTCAAGCGCGGTCTGCTTGTCATTGGTGACATCGACATGGGTGCGGGCGTACTGCACGCCGTTCTCGATCATCTGGCGGATCCCATTTAAGGCCCGCGCGCGCACCGCTTTTTTATCTAACGTCTTCTTAAACTCTGACCAGTTGTCTATGGCCTCAAACAGCGTGCCGCTGCCGTTGGCCTTTGACCCGAGGTTCGCGGTATAAAAGTAATCAAAGTGAATATGCGCGTCGACAAAAGGCTCACACACCAAAGCTCCACCCAGATCCTCCACGGTAGCGTCCGGGTATTTGGCGGCGGCGTTTGGGGCTATTTCCTCAAACTTCCCGTCTTTGACCACGATGTCATAAAGACCCGGCTTTTGCGCCAGCGATGCGTTCTTATATACACTTACAGACATTTTTCCCTCTTTTTTAATTATCTGTTATGGCCTGACTGCACCATCTGGCTTATGACATACATGCCAAGGGTCAGGATGATGAGGAAGGTCGCGGCTACCGCGACGGTAGGATCGATTGCGGTTCTTAAGTTCTCCCACATCACCATCGGCAGTGTCTTGGTATTGGCGCCTGACACGAAGATGGTCACCACCACCTCATCAAGCGAGGTGACAAAGGATAAAAGCGCCGAGGTCACCACGGCCGGGCGAAGCACCGGCAACGTCACGCTGAAAAAAGCCCTTACGGGTGATGAGCCCATTGAAAGCGCGGCGAGCTCAAGCGTGCGGTCAAAGCGCGCCAGCGCCGATGACATGGTAAGAAAGACCATGGGAATAGCGAGCAGGCTGTGGGCCATCACAAGCCCCGGAAGGGTGTTGTTAAGGCCAATCTTCGCGAAGCTCGCGTAAAGCGCGACACCGGTTATGACCACCGGGACAATCATGGGCATGAGCATCAGGTTCATGAACACTCGCTTGCCCTTGAAATTAAGCCGGTTTACCGCGAGGGCGGCGAGCGTGCCCAGGGCGGTAGCCACGATCGCGGCCATTAGCGCGATTAAAAGCGAGCGCTCAAGCGAGGTCAGCCACTCGCCGTTTTGCATAAACTTGCCATACCATTTGAGCGAGAACGCCTTAATGGGGTAAATAAAGTAGTTGAGCGCGGTAAAAGACTGCGGGACTATCACCAGCGCCGGGGCTATGATGATGAAAAGCATCAGGAAGACAAAGAAGTAGAGCATCTTATCTTGCCTCCTTTACAAAGATGTTGCCGGTAAAGTGGAAGGCCACGCCGATAATGAGATAAACGAGGAGCAACAGCTCCACAGAAAGCGCCGCGGCAAGTCCCCAGTTGAAGTTGTTCATGCTGATCTCAATTAAATTTGAAAGCATCATGTTGTCAGGACCGCCCAGGAGCGCCGGGGCGATATAAAAGCCCAGCGCCAGCACGAAAACCATGATGGAGCCTGAGACCATTCCGCCCTTTGACAGCGGCAGGAAGACATGGATGAAGCCGTAGCTTCTGGTAGCGCCCATCACCGATGAGGCGAGCATCAGGTTGCGGTCGATAAGCCGCATATTGGTCTGAAGGCTTAAAAACATCACCGGAAGCAGGATGTGCACAAGCGAGATCACCACCGCGAGGTTGGTGTACAGGAGCTTAACGGGAGATCTCACAAGACCTAAAAACAGCATGGCCTGATTTACAAGACCGTTGTTCTGCAAAATCACCTGCCATGCGAAAATTCTGACCAGCATGCTGATCCAGTAAGGGATGAGCACTCCTCCGGTGATGAGGGCTCTTACCCTCTGGCTTTTGGCGCTGACGCTCAGGTAGGCCATGGGATAGGCAAGCGCCAGACACAAAATGGTTACGATAATTGAGGTCTCAACGGTTGAGAACAGCACCCCAAGATACAGAGGCTCGGTTATCGCCTTATGGTAGAACTTAAGCGTAAGTCCCCTGGGGGTTGAGAAGCTCTTGATGATGATCCCGATAAGCGGGATCCCCATCGCCAGTACCACGTACAAAAGCGGGACGGCGAGCAGGAGCCATTTAAAAGCTGCCCTGACAGGGTTCGTGTCCTTAGTTAAGAGCATAATGCCTCCTGAATTTCAGCACGCGCGGAGCCGCCGCGCGTTAGCTTTTGTTTTTTATTATGTTTTGTGTTGTTGTAAGCTTTACTTCGCGAGCAGCCAGGCGTTGAAGCGCTCAACTACCTCGTTGAGGTGCTTTGCCCAATAATCGTTGTCGATGTAAAACTCGTGCTTGATCTGCTCCTCGTTCTGGCCGATGCGGTCAATCTGCTTGCTGTCAAGAAGCTTTACCGCCTCAGGGTTGGTTGAGCCGTAAGGGATCATCGAGCTGAAGCCTGCCTGGGATTTGGCGGAGCTTACATAGTTGATGAACTTCATGGCGTTCTCGCGGTTAGGAGCTCCCTTAGGCACAACCCAGCCCGCGGCGATCCGCATGCCCTCGTTATAGGTCAGATCCACAGGCGAGCCCTGATCCTGAGCAGTGAGAATACGGCCAGACCAGGCAAGCGCGATGTCAGCCTCGCCGGTTGAGAGCATCTGGGAGGGCTGCGCGCCCTTGGTCCACCAGACTATAGAGTCCTTGATGGTGTCAAGCTTCTTGAAGGCGCGGTCAAGATCCAGAGGGTAGAGCTTGTCCATAGGCACGCCGTCGGCCAGCAGCGCGGCCTCAAGCACGGTCACGGGGTACTGCCACATGGCGCGCTTGCCCGGGAATTTCCTGGTGTCAAAGAAATCAGCCCAGGTTCTGGGGGCGGTATCCTTGGTGTATTTGTCCTTGTTCCAGGATATAACCGAGTCATAAACCTCGGCGCCCACCACGTATTTGAGCTCCACGGCCTTGTCGAGCTTCTCAGTTACCACGTTGTAGTCAATAGGCTCAAGATATCCCTTATCGCCAGCGTACACGCCCCAGTAGGCGTCACAGTTCATGACGCCCCATTCGGTGGTTTCGTTCTCGACCATCGCGATGAGCTTGGCGTAATCAGAAGGAGTGACGACCGTAACCTTTATTCCGGTTTCCTTTTCAAATGGCTTGATGTTTTTCTCGATACGGGCATCAGTATTGGTCCCGCCCCAGTCAACGAACACGAGTTCATTTGACGCGGCGATGGCTGACGAGCCTGACAAGGCGGTAGCGGCAAGAACAAAAGCGGCAAGAGTTTTCTTCATGTGATTTTCCTTCTTAAGACTAAGGTGGTAATTCTTTTCCTGTGATAGCGCAGCTACGTTTAGTTGTACAAAACCGCGGTCTCACGGGGCGCGAAGCGGAACCTCACGTTCTTTGTAAGATCAAGCGCGCGGTAATCATTAACATCAAGCGTCACGTTAAGCTCAAGAGAGCCGGCAAGCGCCCTGGCGCGCACGAACTGGCCTAAATAAACGCTCTCGGTGATCTTTGCCTCAAAGCAGTTCTCATGAGACTCATCGTCAAGTACCAGATGGACGCTTTCAGGCCTTAACGCGAACACGAGATCCCGCTCGTCCTTTCTCGCCTCGCTCTGAGCACACTCAAGGGTGAAGGGAGCGTTTCCGATGGGCGAGCGTCCGGTGATGTAGCAGACGCCGTTTTTGTACGCGTAGACGGCGCCGTTTAGCGGGATGATGTTGGTTGTCCCCATAAACTGGGCGGTAAAGCGGTTTTGCGGGTGCTCGTAGATCTCCTCGGGAGTGCCGAACTGCTGGATTTTGCCGCCTGAGACAATGCAGATCCGGTCTGACATCGAGAAGGCCTCTTCCTGATCGTGGGTTACGCTAAGCGTGGTGATCCCAAGCTTGGTGGTAAGGCGCCTTATCTCAAACTGCATCTCGTGCCTTAAATTCTTGTCAAGCGCGCCCAGAGGCTCATCAAGCAGAAGTAAAGGCGGGTTGTAGACTATGGCGCGGCCCAAGGCCACACGCTGCTGCTGACCGCCTGAGAGCTGGGATGGCAGACGATCGGCAAGACCATCGAGCTTTATGAGAGATACCATACGCTCGACTCTCTCGCCTATCTCACGCTTGCTTAAGTTGCGGATCTTTAAAGGATAGGCGATGTTCTGGGCTACCGTCAGGTGCGGGAAGAGCGCGTAGTTCTGAAAGAGCATGCCGATGTTGCGCTTGTTGCAGGGCACTGACGCCACATCCTTGCCGTTTATAAAGATCTTGCCGTCAGAGCAGCGCTCAAAGCCCGCTATAACCTTTAACAGTGTGGTTTTGCCCGAACCTGAAGACCCCAGGATTGAGACGAATTGTCCGCTCTCGCAGCGCAGACTCACATTGTCAAGCGCAAGGAAGCTCCCGTAGTACTTCGACACGTTCACAACCGAAAGTTCCTGACCTATCCCCATGGTTCCCTCTTTAAATAGTTTTATTTGGTTTTCTTAAAGAATACCGGATTAAAAATGTGCAGTAAATCACGCACCAGTCAGAGAACAACGATCATTTACAGTGCATTTAAACGAATAGAGCCGATTTTATGAGGATTTTTTCAGACAGGATCAGAGTGATGGTTCTTAAAAGATATTTTTACGCACCTAAAAGGTGCTTTGAGCAAATTTAAAAATTAAAACAAAACTGAATAACCACCACAACAGGGCACTAATTCGATATACCGCTGACAGCTTGTGACGGTCAAAATAAAGTGGACAAAGACAACGATGGAACATCCCAGGCGGACTGCGATAGCCGTGCCATGAAGGGCTGGCGTTAAACGTGTCACCTTTCTCGTTTACGCTCTTCTATGCCCTCAGAAAATCCGCTTCAATCTCTACGCGTTTTTCTATGCGTTAGACTTTATTCCGTCGTAAACTCCGCGCAAGAGAGTTTTGCTCACGAAAGGAAGGTTAAGGGGTATTCCTTCCCCTTTTTCCTGAAATCATTCATGTAAGCTCGCGCTATCGTTTTAGGACTTTCAGCCTATGTTTAGCGCGTGTACCGCGAACGCCATGAAAGGGTGGAACTGAGTTTGCCATTTCTGACTTTAATTAAGTCTCTTACTCGCTACCATGCAGTTCTTGTCATAAAAGACTATCCCGACAGCGGACACACATGGGATCTTTTCTTTCTTTATAAATTGCCACGCGTATTCCTTACTCTCAATCTGCTCTATGGCTTTATTGGCCTGAATCTCTGCCTGCTCTGCGTCCTTTGCTATCTTAAGCTCAATTACCATAGCGCTATTGTTTGACTCATCTTTAAATCTGATATCGGCAAAGCCAAGCCCGGCCTCATGCTCAACTTTAAGCTCGCTGAGTCTGCTGCCAAAGCTTGAGAGAATTCCGGTCATAAAGCCTTCATAGAAGTTCTCAGGCGAGCTTTTGCTCGCGTACACTCTGATTGAAATGAAGGAACGCAGCCTTTCGCTTATGAGAGCCCGCGCTTTCTCGTTATCACCATCTGAAAGAGCCTTGAGCATCTCAAGATTTTTGTTGTCCGTAGTCAGGGCTTCCATGAAGCTTGCCTGGATACTCTCATCAAAGCATTTTTTGATCTCAAGGTTCGGAATTTTTAACTCTGTAGTCATTGCCGTCAGGGTTCTCAACCGCGGTCAGATACCCGGTATGTAACAGAACCGACCACATGTCGCTGACATTGTGATTTGACAACATGTCATAATTAAGCTCGTCATTGACACTGATGGTGATCTCTTTGCCATCTGACAAGTCCTGCAGGTTCTGGTTGTCGCTCTTACTTAAAAAGCCCACATAGCCTTTTATGGCCTTGGTCCCTGTATTCTCCGTGTCAATCCAATAATTTTTGGCTTTGATAATTGAAGCTCTTCCGGCTTCTTTGAGAGGGCTTGCGTAGCTTATGAAACTGCACACATCCCATGGACAGAAGATTTCCTGCCTGTAAAAGTGGTAACCATCGTAGTTTTCTTTTACAA
>SFGV01000052.1 GCA_004557545.1 Succinatimonas hippei | reverse complement strand
TTCCAGAGCAGAAAAAGATCTCCGATTCCTTCTCTGCGTTGGATGCTCAGATTGCCAATGAGCAGGCCATTCTGGATGACTGGAAGTTGCTTAAGAAAGGACTTCTTCAGCAGATGTTTGTCTGAGAATTTCTCAGTCTGGCTTAAGAACATTGACATGGTAATGGCTGGAAGGAATACGGATGTATACCCGGTCAGCTACCATCCGCAGAACTGCCTTGACGTTCGCGCCGGGAAGCTACTCTGACAAATTCCGGGACTGAATTCTAAACTGGTCGCTCCTGGCACGGCCTTATTTATGTTTTGCCGGATGGGAAGCCAATCGGCTCTGCTGTTTTTACGGAGTTTTGCTTACTCTGCATTCACGTCAACGCTGTCCAAAAGCGGCATCGCGACGGACTTTAACGCCTCCTCAAGACTGTCTGAGCCTGAGGTTACATAAAAGGCCGTAACAGGATACTTTGAAACCAGAGTACTGCCTCCGACAAGTCTTAATCTGTCAGAGCTTCCGCTATTGTGAGTTATCACTCCCTGCCCTTCAAACCATGAGGATTTCTGGGCTATACCAAGGATCTTTACCTTAAGATCTCCAACGCTGTCACCATAGTCTGAAAGTCTTCTGCTCGCCCTGTCCTGAGTACGGGTCAGATCTCCCGGAGTAAATGACGTGATAAGGGCGTTAAAGACTCTTCTTCCCAGAAGAAAACGTCCAAAGCCTCCGTCAACCCCGACCTGGGCTATCGCGGCGAATCTCTTTGGGATCTTTTTGCCACCTTCCCTGAACGAGCTGAGCTCCACGCATGGAGCGACCGCCCCTAAGATCTTAATTGATTTGCCCGCGGCCCTTTTAAGGTACTCATAAAAGCCCGCGTCTGCTTTTCTCTGTGATGAAAGCGCGCAGTAGCCCTGCGGGAGTTGCGCTTTAAACGGCACGCTCCCTCCGGTGAGGCTTAATTCTGAGGCTGTTGCGCAATTGCTATAAAACAGAATTGATAAAGCAAAACAGCCTGCTTTTAAAAGCTGACATCTCATCGCTACAGCCTCTTTTACGGTTTCCCCTTCTATCTCTGAGTAATCGCCTGAAGCTCTTTAAAGTATCCAGGGAAGGTCTTGGCGACACACTGCGGATCGTTTATCACGATGTCACGGTCAAAGGCGCACAGTGACATACACATAGCCATGCGGTGGTCATCATAGGTATCAAAGCTCGGAATATCATGATTGCGGACACTGGCATCGATGCTTATAAAATCAGCTCCGGTCTCAACCTTCACCCCAAGCTTGCGCATCTCGGTTGCCATAGCAGAGATTCGGTCAGTCTCTTTGACTCTCCATGAGGCGATATTTCTTATGGTAACCGGACCATCGGTATAAAGCGCAAGCGGAACCAGGGTCATCGCCGCGTCCGGCATGGCGTTCATATCAACGTCTATCCCCTTAAGCCTGCCCTGCTTTTCAACTACCACCGAGTGCTCAAGTCTTGTGACCTTAGCGCCCATGCGCTCAAGCACATTTAAAAAAGCCGTATCACCCTGCACGCTGTTTTCTGAAAGGCCATAGATCTCAACCTTTCCGGCTATCGCCGCGGCCGCCGCGAAATAGGTCGCGGCGGTGGCGTCACCTTCAATCAGGAAGGATCCCGGTGATTTATAGCGAGCGTCATCTTTAATGGTGAACTCGCTGTAGCCTCTGCGCACAACATCCACCCCAAAGCGCTCCATGAGTCTGATACTAAGGTCGACATAGGGCTTTGAGATAAGCTCTCCGCGCACGCGGATATTAAGACCACCGGCGAGAGGAGATGAGAGCAACAGCGCGGTCAGAAACTGACTTGATAGTGATCCGTCAATGCTCAGCTCATGAGACTTTGGTTTGCTGCCGCGGATCACAAGCGGAGGAAATCCGGGGTTATTTAAATAGTCAACATGCGCGCCAACGCTTCTGAGCGCCTCGCACAGAGGGCCGATCGGACGCTCAAACATGCGCTTTGAGCCTGTAAGCTCATAATTGCCGTTTGAGAAGGCCAGCGCCGCGCACAAAGGGCGCATCGCGGTTCCCGCATTTCCAAGATCAAGCCTGATCCGGTTAAGCCCGGTGTCAAAGCCATGCCCTATTCCGTCTACCTGACAGGTGGTACCGCGGTCATTTATGGTCACGCCAAGCGCTTTTAGCGCCTCGATCATCCTTGCCGTGTCATCAGATCTCAGCAGATTTAAAAGCGTAGTTCTGCCATCTGAGAGAGAGGCGCACAAAAGCGCGCGGTTTGAAAGGCTCTTTGAACCGGGCAGGGTCACCCTGCCCGATACGGATTTGATCTTTTCGATCCTGATGCTGTTCACAAACGCTCCAGTCAGAGTGTCTTTAAGAGTTCGGCGGTTTCCTTGAAGAACCGGTCGTTCTGCTCGGGAGTGCCGATGCTGATACGCAGGATATCGCGAAGCTTGTAGCCAAGTAGCGGACGCACGATCACGCCGCGCTTTAAAAGCTCCGCGGCAAGCTTCTGCGCGTCATGCGGGGCAAAGTCAGCTGCCACAAAGTTTGCCTTGGAATCGATGGCCTTCACGCCCTGAGCTTTGAAAAACTCCATGTAACGCGCGCGCTCTTTGGTGTTGTTGTCGACGGTTTTCTTAATAAACTCGTCATCATCCAGCGCGGCTATCGCGGCGGCCTGCGCTACCGCGTTGACATTAAACGGGGCGCGCAGACGATCAAGCACCGAGACGATGCCCGGATCTGAGAGCATATAGCCTATGCGAAGCCCTGCAAGGCCATAGGCCTTTGAGAAGGTACGCGAGATCACAAGATTAGGGTAAGAGTTAAGCCAGCGCGCGCTGTCCTCGTATGTGGCGTCACCGCTGTTGAACTCGTTGTAGGCCTCATCTATCACCACAAGGGTATTCTCAGGCACCTTCTTTAAGAAGGATTTCATATCGGCGGACGGAATGGCCGTGCCGATCGGGTTTGAAGGATTGGCAAAGGCGACGATCCTGGTATCAGAGTCGATCGCTGCTAACACCTTGTTGAGATCGACCTTCCAGTCATTAAGCGGAACGCTCTTGACCTGAGCCCCGTTGATGGTCGCTTCCATTCCGTAAACGCAGAATGAGTAATCAGGAAGCACCACGTTGACGTCTTTATTTACAAAAGCCTCAAAAAGCAGGTTTATAAGCTCATTTGAGCCAGCGCCCAGAGTAATGCGCTTCATGTCATAGCCAAACTTGACGTGCAGGGCGTGTTTTAGGTAAAAGCCGTTTGAATCAGGATAGAAATTGCCTTCATCTATGGCCTTTTTGGCGGCCTCAACGGCTTTTTTGCTCATGCCAAAGGGGTTTTCATTTGAGGCAAGCTTGATGACATCATCAAGTCCAAGTTCGCGTTTTACCTCTTCTATGGGTTTTCCCGCCTGATAAGGTTTAATTCTGGCAAGGCCGCCATTGGCCATCTTTTCAAAATCTAACATTCAAATGCTCCCGCTCTATCGCGCCCGCGACGCGTTTTTTAAAGCCTCCTAACCGCGTTTTAGCCTTGAAAGGAAGCAGTCACACGCTCATTCTGACGCGTAATTAACATCATTTTAACCGCATGGGCACTCATACAAAAGATTTTTAATTAACGCTCCCTGATGGTCAGCTTTATGTCATGTCCAAAAAACGACAGGGGGCAAAAACTGCTGTTTTTGCCCCCTGTGAATTTTTGGTTTTAATTAAGCACGCACTTCAGTGCTGTTCTCGTCAAAGTCATGATCGAGGTTCTGGATTTGCGGCTTGTTCTGCTTCCAGTAAGGTGAAAGCTCACGCAGTCTCTGGATGATCCCCGGTAAGACCTTGAGAGTGGTATCAATGTCCTCGTCGGTGGTAAAGCGCGAGAGCGAGAAGCGTATGGTGCCGTGCGCCGCCGAGAACGGCACGCCCATGGCGCGCATGACATGTGAAGGCTCAAGCGACTCTGAGGAGCAGGCCGAGCCTGATGAGGCCGCGATGCCGTGCTCGTTGAGCATGAGCAGAATAGCCTCGCCCTCAACGAACTTGAAGGCCACGTTCAGAGTGTTGGCGGTACGGTGATCCACATCGCCGGTGACAAAGCACTCAGGGATGCTCTTTAAGATCCCCTCCTGCAGACGGTCACGCAGCTTGCGGATGCGGGTATTGACCTCATTTAAGTGCTGACCGGCAAGCTCGCAGGCAACGCCAAGCCCCACGATATAAGGCACGTTCTCGGTACCGGCGCGACGGCCGCGCTCCTGATGTCCGCCCTTCATGAAAGGAACGAAACGGGTGCCGCGGCGCACATAGAGCACGCCGATGCCCTTGGGGGCGTGGATCTTGTGGCCTGAGAATGAGAGCATGTTGATGGCGGTGTCCTTAAGGCAGATAGGCACCTTTGAGACAGCCTGCACCGCGTCGGTGTGGAACATCACGCCATGCTCGGCGGCGATTTCGGCAAGCTCTGGCACGGGATAGATGTCACCGGTCTCGTTGTTTGCCCACATCACTGAAGCCAAAGCGGTCTTGTCGGTAAGCGCGGCCTTGAAATCATCCTTGCTGAGATCACCCTTTGAGTTCACCTTAAGGTAGGTGACCTTAACGCCGTGATTTTGCAAAAACGCGCAGGTCTGCATGATCGCTGGGTGCTCGACATCGGTAGTGACTATCTCATCCTTACCCTTCTGCGACCACAATGATGACCACAGCGCGGTGTTGTCGGACTCGGTAGCGCAGGAGGTAAAGATTATCTCGTCAGGATGCGATGCGCCTAAAAACTCGGCTACCTGCTCGCGCGCCTTGGCTATGGCCTTGTCAACCGGAAGACCGAAGCCATGCTGTGATGAAGCGTTGCCATAGTAAGTTCTAAGGTACGGCATCATCGCATCCACGACCTTAGGGTCGATCATGGTGGTAGCGTTATTGTCGAGGTAAATGCCCTCACCCGCACCCAGGTTGTATACATCCATTGTCATTTAATAATCACCTTGCAACGCAGTTAATCTTACGGCCAGTGCCGTCAGTGAGTTTCTTTGTCAGGAAATCAAGAGTCATGGTCTTGATCATGCCCTTGGCCGCCGGGCCTGAGAGCTTGACTATCACGTCGGTGCCCTCGATGGCGTCAAGCTCAACTGAGGATCCGTCTTCCTTAAGACCTTCATTGGCGTCCGCGAGGATCTTTTGCACGTCCTTGAAGATAGGAGACTGCTCGGTCTTCTGATCAAGGGAGGCGCGGATCTTCTCGGCGCTCTGGGCGGTGGAGGTTATAACCTTCATCTCAATGGGGGTCTGCACGGTACCCGGGCGGGCCACGCCGCACTTTTCGAGATCCTCCCATACCTCATCGATGATCTCCTCGATGCGCATACGGCAGGAGCCGCAGCCGCCGCCGGCCTTGGTGTAGTTGGTGACCTCTTCAACGGTGGTCAGGTGATTCTCCCAGATGGCTTTTTTAATCTTGTTGATGCCGACGCCAAAACAGTGGCAGATGAGCTCGCCATCATCGTGTGACTGCTCGTAGGTCTGTCCGTGATAGTTGGCTACCGCGGCGTCCAAGGCCTCACGACCCATGACCGAGCAGTGCATTTTCTCAGGAGGGAGACCGCCTAAGTAATCGACGATGTCCTGATTGGTGATCTTCTGGGCCTCTTTTACGGTCTTGCCCTTGATCATCTCGGTTAAAGCCGATGATGAAGCGATGGCGCTGCCGCAACCGTAGGTCTGGAAGGCGGCGTCCTCAATGACCTCGGTCTGAGGATTTATCTTAAGCATAAGGCGAAGCGCGTCACCGCAGATTATCGAGCCTACATCGCCGACGCCGTTGGCGTCCTCAATAACACGGGCATTACGCGGGTGGAGGAAATGGTCCTTAACTTTATCAGAATAATTCCACATGTGTTTTTTCCTATTTAAGAGGACAGGTCTTTATATCCCGTCCTGCCTGCTTAATACGGCTTCGGAGCCTGAACAAGATTTTCAGTCCGCCAAAGCCCAGGGCCGTACTTCCTTTTTTCCGGCTGATATTTTAAACGCAAACTATCCATTTGCGGGCCAAGTGATCGCTTTATATCAATTGTCAAAAGATTCGCAAACGTTTTTTACCGATCATGAACGCGAAAATGCCGGAACACGGCAGTCTTTCAGGCAGGAAAAATCAACGGAGCTGAACAGCGGATCCGCTCATGGGAATTTAAATGGCGCTCAGCTCTCTGACAACACCATCTGGTATTCAGAACACCGTCTGAGATATCAAAAAGGCGGAGATGACCTCCCGGCCATATCCGCCTTTGATTGTCTTTGTTTTAAGAACCTTAGCTACAATTCAGTCAGCCGAAGGATTTGAAATCGTAGCCTGCGTCCTCAATGGCTTTTTTAACTATGTCACAGCTTACCGTGTCATCACACGATACCTTGGCGCTCTGGGTTTTAAGATCCACTTCGGCGGAGGATACTCCGGAGATTGCCTTTAAAGCCTTGGCTACGCGCGCGGCACAGTGATCGCAGGACATGCCTGAAAGACGAACAGTCTTGTTCATAAATTTACCCTCTTCCTTATCTGAAAATTTCTCAAGTCTTACCACGGTGAGCCTGAGCGCGTTAAGTCCCACGCAGATACTGCTCACGCTCATGAGCAGCGCCCCCGCAATCGGGGTTAAGCCTAGTCCCCATGAGGCGAACGCACCGGCGGCCACCGGTATGAAGATCACGTTGTAGATGAAAGCCCAGAACAGGTTCTCGCGTATATTGGTCAGGGTTTTTCTGGCCATTTTAAGCGCGTTCACGCAGTCCCCGAGATTTCCCCTCAAAAGCACCACCTGACAGGCTTCAACCGCGATATCTGAGGTTCCGGCAAGACCTATGCCGGTCTGTGCGGTGGCGATGGCCACTGAATCATTTATGCCATCACCTATCATCACGGTGTGCTCGCCCTGCTTTTGCAGATCTCCTATGATCGAGGCCTTGTCCTGAGGCAAAAGCTGTGCGCGGTAATCGCTTATGCCAAGCTGTGAGGCTACGGATGAGGCGATCTCATGACGATCGCCCGTGAGCATGAGAGGACGTATTCCCATATCCTTAAGCCGCGCGATCGCGCCTTTGGCCGATGGTCTTATCTCGTCTGCTATCACAACCTCACCCACGACAGCGCCATCCTCAATTATTATGAGCACCGCCTGGCCGAGCTGTTCGTGCACCGAGACAAAGGCCTTATCCTCATCACCAAGCGTTGCTCCCATTTTCTCTGCAAGCGAGCTGTTGCCAACCCCGATCTGATGGTCATCAACCTTCGCGGTGATACCGCGACCTTCTATAAGCTTGTAGTTCTCAACCTTAAAATCACCCGCGGTGTAGCGTCTTAAGAACGCCTGGGAGAGCGGATGGCCTGATTTTGCCTCAAGCGATGCAGCCCTTGAAAGCACCCTGCTCTCGTCACTTTCCTCATTAAAGCGCGAGCCTATGACGTTCATGCGCCCGGTGGTAAGAGTGCCGGTCTTGTCAAAAACAAAGACGGTAGCGCGGCTTAAGCTCTCAATCGCCTCAGGCGATTTGAAGAGCACGCCGGCGCGGGCGGCGCGGCCGGTGCCCGCGACTATCGCGAGCGGGGTGGCGAGTCCCAGGGCGCAGGGGCAGGAGATCACCAGAACGCAGATGCCGTAATTAAGCGCGACCGTAAATCCCGCTCCCAGCGCGAAATACCAGATGCAGAACACCGCGATGGCAAGCAGGATCACCGCGGGAACGAACACCCCCGCAACGCGATCGGCTACACGGGCTATAGGCGCTTTCTTAGAGTTGGCGTCATCCACCAGCGAGATGATCTTGGAGAGTGTGGTATCAGAACCCACCGCCTCGGCTTTCATCTCAAGCTCTCCTGAAACCAGAATTGAGGATGAGACTACCTTAGATCCGATCTTCTTTGAAACCGGCACCGACTCACCTGTAAGCGCGCTTTCATCGCAATACCCCGATCCTGAGATGACTGTTCCATCAACACCTACCTGATCGCCTGCCTTAAGCGCGAGAATGTCGCCGACCTTAGTCTCCTTTATCGGGATCTCTACAAGCTTTCCATCCCGCTTTACGTTTACAAACTTTGGGGCGAGATCATAAAGCTTCATCACCGCGTCGGCGGTGCGCACTCTGGTGCGTTCCTCAAAGTACTTGCCGATGGCGACAAAGCACAATATTCCGGCCGCTGAGTCAAAAAACACCGGATTTGACCCCACGAGCGCGTCAACCCCGGCGCCCTGCGGCAGGGTGAGGAAATTTATAAGTGAGTAGGCAAATGAAACAAGCGATCCCAATGAGACCAGGGAGTCCATGTTAAAGCCAAAGTGCGTAAGCGCGCGCCAGGCTGAGATGTAATACCTGCGCTGAAGCCACATAATGCATAAGGCGAGGATCCCCTGCGTCGCGGCGCTTGTAAAAGCGCTCTCAAACGGGACAAAACCAAACTTCGGTCCCATGGCGATCGCGATGAGCGCTACAAGCAGTACAAAGCTTACGATAAGCGCGCGAAAACGGCGCATCTGCTCTGTGTCATCGGCTTTTGCGACACTCTGCCCAGTTCCTGAGGGACTTGCGCCATAGCCCGCGTCCTCAACGGCTTTGATGATCTCACTGTCCTTAAGACTGTCATCTGCTATCAGGGTCATGCGGTTTTTTACCAGCATGACGTTGACCTCGCTTACCCCATCAAGCTTTGAGACGGCCTTTTCAATATGAGACGCACACGCGGCGCAGCTCATGCCCTTTATATCAAATGTCTTCTTAAGCATTACTCTCTGTCCTGCCTTAAATCTGCGGTGATCATATGCTAACTTGATTGGTTTTATGGGACGGTGCGAGTTTTTTTCAAAATCTTTCATACCAAAGGGTAATAAAAAGCGGGATCCAACTTAAGAGATCCCGCGCGCGTGGTAGCGATCAGGCCCGCGCCGCCGCCTGCGACGCCTGCGACCAGGCTCTGCCTTTTACAAAGCCAAGAGAGCGCATGGCGTTTAAGACCGCGAGGATCAGAACCCCCACATCCCCGAAGATGGCAAGCCAGATATTGGCAAAGCCCAGCGCGCCTAATATCAGGATCAGAAGCTTGATCCCTACTGATAACCACATATTCTCAAGCGCGAGGGTATAGGTTCTGCGGGCAAGCCTGATGGCCCCGGGGATCCTGGTCAGATCATCATTCATCACCACCACATCGGCGGCCTCAACGGCGGCCTGGGAGCCGAACTGACCCATGGCGATGCCGACGTCAGAGGCCGCGAGCACCGGGGCGTCATTGATCCCGTCACCCACAAACCCTGAGATCCCATAGCGTTTTTTAAAGCTCTCAAAATTTCTGAGCTTGTCCTCAGGCAACTGCTCTGAAAGCGCCTCGCTCATCCCAAGCCTGCGCGCAACCTCGCTGGCGCTCTCGCGCTTATCGCCCGTGATAAGGCATGTCGCTATGCCCATCCTCTCAAGATCCTTGATAGCGGGCATGGCGCTTTGCTTGGGTTTATCAAACAGGCTTATCACTCCCGCGAATTTTCCGTCCCTTGCCACAAAGATGTCTGTTCCCTTGCTGTCGGTGCGTTCAAGCGTCAGCCTGCAGATCTCTTCAATGTACTCACGTCTGCCGGCGGCTATGACGGCTCCGTCAAGATTTCCGCTAAGTCCAAGCCCGGCCTTCTCCGTTACGTCAGTCACGTCAGAGAGCTTAAGCTTGCGCTCAGTGGCGCTCGCGACAACCGCCTTTGCCAAAGGATGAGAGCTTTCCTGCTCAAGCGAGGCAGCCCTGGAGAGAAGCTCATCCCCGGTTATTCCCTCCTGAGCTTTTATCCCGGTAACGCTGAAGGCGCCTCTGGTGATGGTGCCGGTTTTGTCAAAGGCCAGAGCCTTGAGCTTGGCGAGGTTCTCAAGATAAATCGAGCCCTTGATCATCACTCCGGTTTTGGAGATCGCTCCCATTCCCCCAAAAAACGACAGAGGGACCGAAAGAACCAGAGCGCAGGGGCAGGAGACCACCAGAAAGACCAGGGCTCTGGTGCCCCAGTCACTCCATGAGGCTCCGCTTACAAAAAGCGGCACCAGGGCTAAGATCACGGCGCACGCCACCACAATCGGGGTATACCAGACCGAGAAGCGTCTTATCAGCGCCTCAGGACGGGATTTGCTCGCGGCGGCGTCCTCAATCAGATTTAAAAGCCTGGTAATGGAGGAATTCCGGAAGGTACGCGTAACCTTAAGCTCGATAACCCTGGCTTTGTTCACGCACCCTGACGGGATCTCCTCGCCCTTTAAATAGGCTCTGGGCTCGCTCTCTCCGGTTATTGCGGAGGTGTCCATCGCGGCGCTCTCTGAGATAAGCTCCCCGTCAAGGGCGACCACCTCGCCCGCTAATACCCTTATGATCTGGCCTGCCTTTACCTGACGGGGCTTTACGATCGCAGCCTTGCCGTTTTCGTCTATCACCCTTACGGTCTGGGGTTTTAATTTGACCAGAGAGGTGATCTCATTGTGGGCTTTGCCTCTTGCGTATTCCTCAAAGCTCTCGCCAATGAGGTAGAAGATCATAACCGCAAGAGCCTCGGCGTAATCCTTAATTCCAAACGCTCCGATGGTCGCGATTACCATCAGAAACTGCTCATTGAGCGTTTTGTTTAAGATTAGATTTTTAAAGGCCGAAAGCACGGTCTTCCAGGCTACGGGGATATATGCTGTGACGCATAAAATCAAAGCCACCAGGCCGTTTATTTGTATAAGAGAGGTGTGCTCATAGAGGATCAGCGCGATCATCACCAAAGTGGCAAAGGCCAGCGCTGCTTTTTCAGACGCTCCAAGCTCTTTGAACATAACAGGATCTCCTTTTTCCCGTCCTTTTTATTTTTGTCTTTGAAATTTCTCAGTCGCGCAGGCTTACGCTTATTCCGTCTTCAAAATCACCGGCGATCTTATTGGCGCTCTTCACCACCTCTTCCTCGTCCTGATCATCATCAACCTCGATAACCAGTGAGCCCATGGCGTAGTTGAGGTTCGCGCCGTTGAATTTTTTCTGCATGATCCGCTCAAGCTTCGCCGCGCAGTTAGCGCAATCAAGACCTTTTATATCACAGCGTACTTTCATGATCCTAAGTTCCTTACAGTGCTAAAACATCAAACAATTGAACATCTGCTCAACTAAAATAAGTATATAACAGTTGCACAGTTGTGCAACTGTTTTTTTACAGATAATAAACTGTAATTTCAGTATGTTATTCCAGAATAAAGGACAGATAGAAGCATTTAAGCGGTTTTATTCTTAAAAGTCAGCCTCTTACCTAAGTCTGCGTCCGTGTGCGAAAATATGCGTCATGAACGCTCTTGAACTTAAAAATCTCACCTCCGGCGCGATAAGCCATATCGCCCGTTCGCTCTACGCCTTCTTTTTAAGACCGCGGGCAGAGCGCGGGATCACGCTGGTGTCACTTTCTGAGGTCTGCGCTTATCTTGCCTGCAGATCGAGCTTTTTCCCGACCTCAGATGATCTGAGGATAGCTACCCTGGCCCTGGAAGAGCTTGAGATGGCGGGATTTATCAGGCGTGTTGAAAAAGGCGCTGACTGGAACGGGGCGCAGATAAGCTATCCGCTCTTTACCTCAGAGCTAAACGAGCTCCCCTCAAAGCCATTTCAAATGACCCTCTCATGGCGCCCCGGAGCCTCTTTTGAAGAGGCCTGCAGGACCTGCGGGCTCTCTGACTGTCAGTTTGAGGAGCATGAGCTGACTGGTTTTCGTACCTACTGGGCCTCCCGCCCCGAGTTGCGCTCACAGATTGCCTGGGAGAGAGCGTTTGCGCAGCGTCTTTCGCGCTCGCGTAGCGCCAGGGTTTCCTTAAAGAGGAAGGCTAAAGCGCAGGATAGTGACAGCTCGACCACGGGACTTTTCAAAGCCCAGAGCGGCGAATTGTTTAAAGCGCAAAGCTGACTTAAATATTCGACTTTTGCAGTTTAAAAATGACGCAAAGTCAGAAGGCAAGCTGAAAGAAGACACGCTACTTCTCAGGTGGTAGCGGGTCATTCTTCCTGAACTCAATCCGGTAACATCATCAAATTTATTATGGAATGAGCCAAATCAGGTGAACCTGTATTCGCATTGTTCAGAAAATAATGACCGAACCTAGTAAGCAGATCTAACTAAACCTTCCTTCTTTTGTTGTGGAATTAATTTTAAAACGCAAAATTGTGTTTTAGGTTGTTATAACTGCTGTAGCTGATTTTTCCTTCTTTTTGAAGTCTCCCAACCACAATACCTGCATCAATAGCTTCCTGATCTGCAAAGTTCAAAATTGCTTTTTTTGAGAAGTCTGCTTTTTGAACAAATGCCGAGTAGTCGGAAGGGGAAATTAAAAGTTCTGACGCAAATTTATCAGCCTTTAGTTCATCATCTTCCGTTAAGCTTCCGCAACGGTGAAAATCACCATTGATTACATGTCCCAATTCATGGAAGAAGCTAAAACAGAAAACGTCGGTTGTTTTACGTCTGTCAGTTAACCCTAAAACAGCATTCTTTCCTATGGCAAATGACGCCCCATGAATTCCTGATCCCTGAAGTTGTGGCAAAATCACCATCGCGACCCCACATTCATTTAAGATCGTTTGCATAGCCTGCAGATCTGGCTTTATTCCAGACGCGATTTGTTTTAGCGTCTCAAGTTTTGATTTGAGCCTGCCAATATTCAGCTTTTCAAGTTCCTGCGTTCTGGCTTCAAGTCTTGCTTTTTGACACCACGCCAACGCTAACAGCTCGGATTTATCTGTGTTCCTTAATTTTCTAAATACAACATTATCAGTAAATTTTTTTGTCTCAATTAAAGATAATGATGTGACCTCAAAGAAGCAACGTAGATTGAATACTTTTTCGACGATTCTTTTTGTTTTGGGAACCCATCCTAGCTTGGACAAAGCAGAATAACCAAGTCTGTCGACAAATTTCTTTTCATCTTCCAGAGCGTTTTCTTCCCTTACTTTTATAAGATCTGTCCTGTAACCAGCTTCAAGGTTAGACCAGAATTTAGCTGGCATTCCCAAAACAAACTCTAACTTCACGGCGGTTTCAGGAGTCAGTTCTACTTTGCCATTTAGTAATTGGGAAACGTGCTTCTGAGAAAGTCCCATTCTGGTAGCAAATTCTATCTGCGAGATTTTTCGATCTTCCAGAATCTCTTTAATAGTTTCGCCCGGAGGAATCGCGATATAAGTCCTGCTGTACTCCATAGCTATAACCCCCTAATGGTAATCAACAATTTCAATGATCACTACACTCGTTTTAATTTC
>SFGV01000051.1 GCA_004557545.1 Succinatimonas hippei | reverse complement strand
ATCGACCGATTTGCGTCATATCGTACAGATTGGGAAGATTTTTATCAAAGTGGTGGCATTGTTGTAGCAGATCGTTATACGACGTCGAATATGGTGCATCAAATGGTAAAATATGAAAACTCTGAAGATAAAGACTAAAACTTCCTGGCATTGATCCTCTCAATGCCTTTTTTCTCCTGTCTGATCTCATATCAGGGATCTCTGCCCTGAAAATGCAAATTTGCATAATCCTGACCTGACTTATAAAAGCCGTATAACTTAAGCATAAAGACAGTAATGGAGAGTTTTTATGTTTAAAGGTTACGCCTTTTTTATAGTGTCGGTGGCGGTTCTGCTAACCGTTCTTTTGGGGGTTTTCTCATACAACGCTCTGGAATCAGGCTTTTCAGATTAAACAGGGCGCTGAGCTTAGCGCTGAGGATCTGGCCAAATATGAGCAGACTCAGGCATCAATCAGTTCTGCCTTAGAACGTCTAATCGCGCTTGCGGAAAATTATCCTGACCTCAAGGCAAACCAGAATTTTCTTGAGCTGCAGTCCCAACTTGAGGGCACTGAAAACCGCATCGCGGTCGCGCGCAGGAATTTCAACGAGGCCGTAAATGACTTCAACAGATCCATCAGAAGCTTCACCGAAAATTTAATCGCCTCTTTCCTTGGTCTTTCATCCAAAACCTATTTAAAGGCAGATGAAGGCGCCAAGGACAGTCCCAGGGTAATGTTCTAAATAATGCGGAGACAGAGTATGAGAGTGTCAGGTTTTGTATCGATTTTAAAAAACGCGTTTAGGCTTTCAGTAGTCATGACGCTGCTGGCGTTATCAGCGATTTCTTACGCTGCTGAAATAAAAAACTACACCATAGATGATGTTCCAAACCCAAGGCTTGAGAATGTCTCACATCATGTAAGTGATCCCGCCTCAATGCTTACAAAGGAGAGCGCTGACTACATAAACGAAAAGCTAACAGAGCTTGAGAAGGATACCGGAATTCAGAGCGCGGTGGTCATGCTCCCATCAATTGGAGACGCTGGGATTTTTGCTTTCTCGCAGGATTTGTTTCGTAAATGGGGTATAGGACAAAAGGATAAAAACAACGGGCTTTTAATCACCTACGTAGGCGATCAGCGCAAGATCCGCTTCCATACCGGCTATGGGCTTGAAGGAGATCTGTCGGACGCTGATTGTAAAAACATTCAGCTAAATGACATGATCCCATATTTTAAGGATGACAAAATTGACAATGGCATGATGGAAGGGGTTAAAGCCATATGCCAGCGGCTTAATCTTCAGGGTAATCCGGATAATGAAGGAGTGCCGCGTTCTGTCCTGATAGCCTTATTGACCTTGGTGTTTGCTGGATTCGCTTTCATTTCTATCATGATAATCAGGATTATTCGTTATGATCCTTATGCCGAGAAATGCCCCAAGTGCCATAAGCGCGTAAGATTTGAGACGGTTAAAAGCGAAAAAATACAATTTGGCGAGAAGCGCTATCGCGTCGAGACTGAACGCTGTCCGCGTTGCGGCTACGAGAGAACCAGCAAGACCCGCCTGCGTAGTCATAAGAAGCACGATGATGACCATTACAACAGCTCATCAGGATCGATTGGCGGTTCATCAGATGGAAGCATTGGCGGTGATTTTGGCGGAGGAAGCAGTGGAGGCGGCGCCAGTTCCAGCTGGTAGAGATGGCCATATACAGGTTGACAGCTGAACAGGCAGGTTTAGCTCAATTTGACTTAAAACAAAACAGCGTGTCGGATAAGTGGAATAGAGAATAGAGCTGAGCACATCGCAGCTTGTCATTGTGACGCGAGCGCATATAGAGCATTTGAACATTTGTGTATGAGGTCAGACGGGTGGTTACCTGCTCTGGCCCATTTTTGTTTGGTAATTTCAGAAAACCATGACAGTGTCAGCTAAGAATTACGGATACTTTTATTTAAATCTCCGAACACGGGCAGATAGAGAATCCTCCCGTAGATCAGAATACAGACCCCCAAATTATGAAGCCTGTACGTCAGCTAATTTAGTACATACCTGTTCCAAGATCCGATGTGGATACGGACTTTCTTTGCCTATCTTCTAATTTGATCTCTGTCACAAATCTTCAAATTTGACAACACCAAAGCAGAGTTTGGCCGGGCATCAGAAAATGTGTGTTAAACGTGCATTACCCATATTGATAAAAAATTATCATCTATAGCGTATTAAAGCGCATGGCTAAGCCAAATCCAAACTTATTAAACCTAGTTAACTAATGCAACATACGAAAACGGTTACGTTTATCCAGATCACAGATTATTTTCTTTGTTTTACTTACATACATATAAAACTAACTATTGAAATATAAATAATAAATCTAAATAGTAAAAAGTGATTAGGATCACATTGTCCCGATTATCTCTTTTCTCAGACGTGAAAAAATCGCAAAAGCATCTATGCTGACAGTGTGCACGTGCACATGCTTAAAACTGCCAGCAGCAGTCAGACAAAAAAGGAGTGTTTTTACATGAAGATTAAAACCTGCGTTACCGCCATCTGCGCGGCGGTTTGCTTAGCCGGTATGTCAGCCCAGGCTCTTGCCGCCAAGATCGGCGTTTCAATGCCTACTCAGTCATTGCAGCGCTGGAATCAGGATGGCGCGAACATGAAGGCCATGCTTGAGAAGGCGGGGCATAAGGTTGAACTGCTTTACGCCGGTGACAATGACATCCCGACTCAGGTAAATCAGATTGAGAACATGATCGCTCATGGTGATGACGTCATAGTGATCGCCTCGATCGATGGCTCGGCTTTGACCGAGGTTTTAAAGGGCGCCAAGGAGAAAAAGATCCCTGTCATCGCCTATGACCGCCTGATCATGAACTCCGACGCGGTTTCATATTATGCGACCTTCGACAACTTCAAGGTAGGCGAGATCCAGGGCAAGTACATTGAGGACGCCTTAAAGCTCAAGGAAGCCAAGGGACCTTTTGACATTGAGTTCTTCACCGGTCCCACCGATGACAACAATGTGAACTTCTTCTGGGGAGGCGCGATGAAGGTGTTGCAGCCTTATCTTGATTCAGGCAAGCTCGTCTGCAAGTCAGGCCAGACCACCAAGGAGCAGGCTGCTACCTTGAACTGGAACCTTGAGGAAGCCCAGAAGCGTATGGAGAACATCATCTCCTCCGTGGGCTATGGCCCTGATGGCACCAAGCTTGACGCGGTGCTCTGCTCAAATGACGCGACCGCCAATGGCGTTACCAACGCGCTGCTCTCAAACGGCTATGACGCCTCCAACATGCCGGTCATCACCGGTCAGGACTGCGACAAGCCTTCAGTCAAGAACATCAAGAAGGGCTATCAGTCGATGTCCGTATTCAAGGACACCCGCACCCTCGCAGCTCAGGTCGTGAAGATGGTAGACGAGATTGTTCAGGGCAAAACAGTTGAGGTCAACGACACCAAGACTTACAACAACGGAACCGGTGTCATCCCTTCGTTCCTCTGCAACCCGGTCGCGGCCACCAAGGATAACTACAAGCATCTGCTGATTGATTCAGGCTACTACAAGGAAAAGGATATCTGAGTCATACAAAGATAAGGAGGCTTCGGCCTCCTTGTTTGGGAAACAGGCATATGGAACAGCATAAAAATCTTTTGCAGATGCGGGGCATTGTCAAGCGCTTTGGCAAGGTAGCCGCGCTCTCGGGGGTGAACCTTGAGGTCAGGGAAGGCGAGGTGCACGCGCTTGTGGGTGAGAACGGCGCCGGCAAGTCAACCCTGATGAATGTATTAAGCGGGATCTATCCATACGGGACCTACGAAGGCGACATCATTTTTGATGGCGAGAAATGCGCTTTTAAAAACATCAAGGATTCTGAGAAAAAAGGCATAGTCATCATCCATCAGGAACTGGCTCTGGTCCCATTTCTGTCAATAGCCGAGAACATGTTCTTAGGTAACGAGCGCACCTCAAAGATCTCAGGCAAAATCATGGACTGGCCCAGAACCTATCAGAGAGCCAGGGAGCTTTTGGATCTGGTGGGACTTGATGAGGATCCGCGCACTCTCATAAAAGATCTGGGAGTTGGCAAACAGCAGCTAGTTGAGATAGCCAAAGCCATTTCAAAAAACGTCAGACTGCTTATTCTTGATGAGCCTACAGCGTCATTGAACGAGGTCGACTCAAAGAAGCTTCTTGATCTCATCGCGCGTTTTCGCGATCAGGGAATGACCTCGATCATTATCTCCCATAAGCTTAACGAAATCAGCTATATCGCCAACAGCATCACGGTGATACGCGACGGCGCGACCATCGAGACACTCGACAACTCAAACCATGATGTTCCTGAATCGAGGATCATCTCGGGCATGGTCGGACGCGCGCTTACCGATCGATTCCCGAAGCGTACCACGAAGCCCTCAGATGAGGTTTTGATGGAGGTACGTGACTGGAATGTGGGCAATCCTCTGATCCCCGGGCGCAAGACCTGTGATGGCATCAGTATCGAGATCCGTCGCGGTGAGGTGGTAGGCATGTCAGGTCTTATGGGCGCCGGTCGCACTGAGTTTGCCCGCAGCGTCTTCGGCCGCTCATACGGAAACTACATCTCAGGCCAGGTTTTCTTAAAGGGAAAGGAAGTACAGCTGCGTACGGTTGGGCAGTGCATTGAAAACGGTGTCGCCTACGTAACTGAAGACCGCAAGGGTGATGGTCTGGTGCTTATGGACTCAATAGTCGACAACACCACGCTAGCCAATCTTAACCGTGTCTCGTCATACGGGATCATCGATAAGGACGCCGAGCTTAGGGACGCTCAGGAGCTGCGTCAGGACTTGAATACCAAATGCGTCTCAGTGCGTCAGGAGGTAGGAGCGCTCTCAGGTGGCAACCAGCAGAAGGTGCTGCTCGCCAAGTGGATCTACGCAAAACCGGATGTGCTGATTTTAGATGAACCAACCCGCGGTATCGATGTCGGCGCCAAGTATGAGATCTACTGTCTCATCAACAAGCTGGTCGAGCAGGGCAAGGGAGTAATGATGATCTCATCAGAACTGCCCGAGATCCTGGGTATGTGCGATCGCGTGTACGTCATGAATGAAGGCCGGATTGTCGCCGAGATGCCAAAAGAGAAGGCATCTCAGGAGAGCATCATGGCCGCAATATTAAATTCAAACAAACCTGTGGGCAAAGAAGCCCGGGCATAAGGTGTAAAAAATGAACCAGATCCTTAACATGTTCAAGCGCAACTCACTGCTTTTAGCGCTTGTGGTAGTTATGGCGCTCTTTGAGATAGCCATCCGCGCGACCGGGCACGGCTCGATGTTCGCGCCGCAGAATTTCACGAACATCATTTCGCAAAACTCATACGTCATCATTCTCGCGGTAGGTATGCTGTTCTGCATCATAGGATGCGGCAACATCGACCTGTCGGTAGGCTCGATAGTCTGCCTGGTTGGCGCCATCGCGGGCGTTCTGATGGTAAACCTTGAGCTTAATATTTATCTTTCAACTGCGATATGTCTGCTGGTGGGTATAGCCATAGGCGCCTGGCACGGCTTCTGGATAGCTTACGTAAGGATCCCTTCATTCATCGTTACCCTCGCGGGCATGATGCTCTTCCGCGGTATCGCGCTTCTGGTATTAAACGGACTTACCATCTCGCCTTTCCCGCCTGAGTATCTGCATTACTTTACCTCATTCCTGCCAGCAAAACGTGCCGACGCCTTCATGGTTACGATGATAGTGACCATAATTTTGTGCGTAGCCTACATCGCCGCCGTGATCTTCAGCCGCGCCTCAAAGATCCGCAAGGGCTATGAGGTAGAGAGCGTAAGCTCGCTTATCTTCAAGGCAGTGCTCATAGTGTTAGTGCTCCTCGCGTCAGGCTGGTTATTAGGCAGCAATAAAGGTATTCCGGTTATCTTAATTCTGCTTGTGGTGATAGTTGCCGTGTTCTCCTTCATTGCTAATCAGACCACCACCGGAAGAAGGCTTTACGCCCTGGGCGGAAACGAGAAGGCCGCCAAACTCTCAGGCGTCAACACCAACAGGCTGTTGTTCCTTGCCTATGTGAACATGGGCTTCCTCTCCGCGATCGCCGCTTTGGTTTGCGTCGCCCGCTTTAATTCCGCGGCCCCTACCGCAGGCACCGGCTATGAGCTTGACGCCATCGGCGCGTGCTTCATCGGTGGCGCTTCAGCCTATGGCGGTGTTGGTACCGTCGGAGGAGCCGTGATTGGCGCAGTGTTCATGGGCGTTTTAAACAACGGCATGTCCATTCTGGGCATCGACGCCAACTGGCAGAGAACCGTTAAAGGCCTGGTACTGCTTATTGCGGTAGTGATCGATGTCTTATCCAAGAAACGTTCACGCTAATAAGCTAATAAAAGGAATTTAAGACGGGGCTGCGCACCGTCAGTAAAACGGACAGAATTACATGAAATATCTTTTAGGAATAGATCTAGGCACCTCAGGCACCAAAACCGTAGCCTTTGACACCAATGGCAGGGCTATCGCGAGCGCCACTGAGGAATATCCGCTGCTTCAGCCTGAGAACGGCTGGGCCGAGCAGGATCCCAAATTGTGGTACAAGGCAGCCTGCGATACCACAAAGGAGGTTATCAAAAAGGCAGGGCTTGACTCAAAGCAAATCGCGGGCGTCGCGGTTTCAGGCCAGATGCACGGCCTGGTGATGCTCGATGAAAAGGGCGAGGTGCTGCGAAACGCCATCTTGTGGTGTGACGCCAGAACCTCGGAGGAGTGCGAGGAGATCGAGAAGGCGGTAGGTCGCTCAAGACTGATTGAGATCTGCGCAAACCCTGCTTTAACCGGCTTTACCGCCCCGAAGATCCTGTGGGTGCGCAAGCATGAGAGCTCTGTCTATAAAAAATGCGCTCATATCCTGCTTCCCAAAGACTATGTGCGCTATCGCCTTACCGGGAAGATCCTGCAGGAGATTTCAGACGCCTCAGGAACCAATCTGCTTGATTTAAGAGCGCGTCAATGGTCAGATGAGATTTTAAAGGCGCTTGATATAGATAAGGCGCTGATGCCTGATCTGATTGGATCAGGGCAGAACGCGGGTTCCATCACCAGGGAGGCCGCCGCCGATACCGGGCTTGCCGAGGGAACGGTGGTCGCCGGTGGCGGCGGGGATAACGCCTGCGCCGCGCTTGGCACCGGAGTTTGCGCTGACGGTGACGCCTTCGTGACTCTGGGCACCTCCGGAGTGGTCTTTGCCCATACCTCAAAACCATCTATAGATCCTTTAGGCAGGGTGCACACCTTCTGCAGCGCCGTTGACGGGGAATGGACGGCGATGTCATGCACTCTGGCGGCTGGACTTTCACTGCGCTGGATGAGAGATGAGTTTTACAGGAGTGAGAAGGAGAAAGCCAGAGAGGCCGGAACTGATGTATATGATCTCATGACCTCCGAGGCCTCAAGGATCCCTTCAGGATCTGACGGGCTTATCTATCTGCCATATCTTATGGGTGAGAGATCGCCAGTGCTCGATCCGAACGCCCGCGGCGTGTTCTTCGGGCTCTCAGCCCGTCATACCCGCGCCCACCTTACCCGCGCGGTGATGGAAGGCGTGACGCTCTCCCAGCGCCACAATCTTGATGTGCTGCGTGAGATGGGGATTTGCCCTAAGACTCTCATGGCCTGTGGCGGCGGCGCGTCCTCAAAGCTCTGGCGACACATGCTTGCTGACGCTCTTGAAGTAAATGTCAGCACCATGGAGTCAAAGGAGGGCCCAGCGCTTGGAGCTGCGATACTCGCGGGTGTCGCTTCCGGGATATTTGAAGACGCCAGGGACGGCTGCGCGAGATGCGTGCGCCAGGGCGGTGAGATAACCAGACCTGATGAGACCGAGGTTCAGAGATACGATGAGATCTTCAAAGTCTACCGTTCGCTTTACCCGGCGCTTGAGGCAAACTTCCAGATGCTCTCGCGCATGCGTGAGAGTCTTTCAGGCAGAAAGCCTGAGATCCCAAGCGTGTACTCTGACCTCTTTAAACGCTATGGCAAGGTAGTGGCTGGAGTTGATACCGCGAAGGTCGTGGAGCTTTTAAAGAAAACTCCGTTGCCGCAAAGCGGCACCACCTATGTCGCCTCCGAGCCCCTCCTTGAGGCGGACAGGCCGCTGTTTGAGGATATTCAGAACCGGGTATTCGGCGGACTTAGTGTTGAGCTTGGCTACTGCTCAGGCGACAACCATGTGTTAAACGCGCTTGAGTATCACCGCAACAGCGAGGTAAACATAGCCGAGAATGACTGCCTGCTCATGGTGGCCCCGGCGAGCGCGATAAAAGACGGGATCCTGGATACCGCCGCGGTTGAAACCTTCCTGCTGCCTGCCAACACCGCTGTGCTATTTTATGAGACCACGCTGCATTACGCGCCCTGCAACGCTTCTGGCAATTCCTACTTCCGCGTGCTGGTAGCTCTTCCCAGAGGCACCAATACAGCAAGACCTGAGGGTGTTACTCACGAAGGCGAGGCCGGGTATCTTACTCACAACAACAAATGGTTATTCGCGCATCCTGATTCGCCTGAGGGCAGATCCGGGATCACCAAAGGCCGACTTATAGGTCGGAACCTTAAAGCCTGAACACAACTTTATGATGCATAAAAAGGAGATCACAAATGAGTTTTACTAATATTCCTGAGGAGAAGCTCGGAATAATCGCAGTATCCCGCGACTGCTTCATCCGCTCGCTCTCAGAGCGCCGCCGCGCGGCGATAGTCAAAGCGTGCGCTGACGCAGGGACAAAGATCGAGGAGATCAAGGTCACGGTTGAAAATGAGCTTGACGCGAAAAAAGCCGTGGAGCAGGCCCGTGAGGCCGGCTGCAACGCTCTGGTGGTGTTTTTGGGAAACTTCGGTCCTGAAACTCCGGAGACTCTTATTGCCAGGGACTTTGAAGGCCCGTGCATGTATGTGGCGGCGGCCGAGGAGAGCGGCAACGATCTGGTGGATGGTCGCGGAGACGCGTTCTGCGGCATGCTCAACTGCTCATATAACCTGGGACTTCGTCATCTTAAGGCTTTTATCCCGGAGTATCCGGTTGGAACAGCCGCGGATATCGCGAAGATGATCGATGATTTCAAGCCGGTGGCCCGCGCTCTTATCGGACTTTCAAAGCTTAAGATAATCTCCTTCGGCCCGCGCCCTCAGGACTTCTTCGCCTGTAACGCCCCTATAAAGGGACTCTATGATTTAGGAGTTGAGATTGAGGAGAACTCGGAGCTTGATCTGCTGGTAGCCTACAAGGCTCACGCCGGTGACAAGCGTATTCCTCAGGTCGCCGGGGACATGGAGCGAGAGCTTGGCAAGGGCAATACCTATCCTGAGCTTTTAAACCGCATGGCGCAGTTTGAGCTCACTCTCACCGACTGGGCGCAGGAGCACAAGGGACAGCGCGATTACGTGGTCTTTGCCGACAAATGCTGGCCGGCCTTCCCCAAGGAGTTTGGTTTTGAGCCCTGCTATGTAAACTCGCGTCTGGCCTCCCGCGGCATGCCGGTTGCCTGCGAGGTTGATATCTTCGGGGCACTCTCAGAGTACATCGCCGCCTGCGTGACACAGGACGCGGTGACCCTGCTTGATATCAATAACTCGGTACCAGCGGATCTCTTTGACAAGGAGATCAAGCCAAACTACCCTCAGTACAGCCTTACAGATACTTTCATGGGCTTCCATTGCGGTAACACTCCGTTCTGCAAGCTCACCAGGAGACAGGACTGTAACCAGCGGCTTGGCCAGATCAACTATCAGATAATTCAGCACCGCCTGCTCGAGCCCAAGGGATCTGAGCCTGATTTCACCAGAGGCACGCTTGAGGGTGACATAGTAGAGGGTCCTGTAACCTTCTTCCGTCTGCAGAGCACTCCTGACACTAAGCTTCACGCCTATGTGGCAGAGGGCGAGGTTCTTCCGGTCGGCACCAGATCCTTTGGCGGCACCGGCATCTTCGCTATAAAGGAGATGGGACGTTTCTATCGTCACGTGCTCATAGCCAAGCGTTATCCCCACCACGGCGCGGTGGCTTTCGCCCATGTTGGAAAGGCTCTTTTCAACGTGTTCAGCATGCTCGGGGTTGAGGATATATCCTACAATCAGCCCCACGGCGTTCTCTACAAGGATGAGAATCCATTTGCCTGAGAGTGACGTCTGAGCGTTAGGTAAAAAGGAGGCCCTGGCCTCCTTTTTAAGGGCTTTATAAAGGATTGAGGATACATCATGACTGTAACGGTCAACGATCTGGCTCAGGCCGCCGGAGTTTCAAGAGGCACGGTTGACAGGGTTCTGCACGAGCGCGGATCGGTGCGTCCTGAGGTCGCGCTGCGCATAAGGGCGCTGGCCCGCGAGATGGGATATGTGCCAAACCGCGCCGGACGAGCGCTTGCCGGGATGCACCGGCGCTATGTCATAGGAGTGCTTTTGCCCTCAATTGGCAATGTTTTCTTTGATGATGTCCTGGAAGGTGTCACAACCGCCACCCGCGAGTTTTCGGATATGGGAGTTGAGATAGTCATCAAAAAGATCCAGGGCTATGACGAGAGCACGCATTTAAAAGCGATTGACGAGCTCATGGAGCGCGACTGCGCGGCTCTGTGCCTTGGCACCTTATCAACCACAAGGATTGCCGCGAGGATAAACGCTCTTACAGAAAAAGGCGTGCACGTGGTTCTGGTCAACTCTGATGTCGAGGGAGCAAAGAGACTTTGTTATGTTGGATCTGACTACCTTAAGGCTGGCAGAACATGCGCGGGAATGCTCTCCTTAATCTCAAGATTTGACAGGCTTCGGATCCTTATCATCGCAGGTTCCTTGCAGATGCTCGGCCACAAACAGCGCATTGAGGGACTTAAAGGGGAGCTTGAGCGCCTTAAGGTGCCATATGAGATCCGCAGAACATGCGAGTGCAATGACTCGGATATCATCGCCCAGAAGCTTACTACCTGCGCGATGAACGAGGATCCGCTTATAAACTGCGTTTATGTGACGGGAGCCGGAGCGCAGGGCGTGGGCGCCGCTCTTATAGCTCAGGATGGCAGGGATTATCTTGCCGCGGCCTTTGATGATATCTACACCACCAAGGAGCTGGTCAGGGCAGGAGTCTACAAGTTTGTGGTCTGTCAGCAGCCGCAGCGTCAGGGCTATCACGCAATAAAACGCGCCTGTCAGGCGGTAGCCGGGATCATCACACAGAACAGGGTGGATGATTTTATTACCGACACCCTTATCAAAATCAGTTCAAATCTTGATTAGGAAAAGACCGGACAGCGCAAAAACAGCGCTCGATCCGTCAGGCAATTCGAACCTTGGATACGATCTTGGGAATGCTTCATGTCCTGAGCTCACATACAAAAGCTTTTAAACGCTTTATTTTGTTTTAGTGCCCCAAAATAGCGCTATTGGTGATCTTAAATAGTGCTTTATCCCTTAAATAACCCACAATTGATCCAAATCTCATTTTGTAATTGCACCTTATTGGGCTCAAGATTATTGTAAAACCGCAATGTTGATTTGCCTTCCAAAGAGGAGATTACAGATTATGAGATTAACGAAATTATCCATGTTGGCAGGAGCGCTCGGCGCGTCAGCCGCCGCGCTTGCCGAGGACGAGGCGCCCGCACTGAGCACCGCGGACAACGGCTTTATCCTGATGTCAGCCATGCTGGTGCTTTTGATGTCGGTCCCTGCGATCGGCCTCTTTTATGGCGGCATGGCCCGTTCCAAGAACGTCCTTTCAGTGCTTGAGCAGTGCCTGGCGGTATTCTGCATTGCCATTCTGCTCTGGTTCGTTGTAGGCTACAGCATCGCCTTCGGTCCTACCGACGGCTTCCTGGGCGATTTCTTCGGCGGCTTCGGCAAGACCCTGCTTGTAGGTATAACCCCTGACTCCTTAAGCGGCACGCTTTCAGAGTACACCTGGGTTATCTTCCAGGGCGCGTTCTGCGCTATTTCCTCCTGCCTGATTGTCGGCGCTACGGTTGAGCGTGTTAAGTTCCCTGCGCTGCTTCTGGCGGTCGGTATCTGGATTGTGCTCTCCTATGCTCCTCTTGCTCACATGGTGTGGGGCGGCGGCTTTATAGACAGCGTATTCCACGCTTACGACTTCGCCGGTGGCACCGTGGTTCATATCAATGCCGGTATCTGCGGTATTGTAGGCGCGTTCATGGTCGGCAAACGTCATGATTTAGGCCGTACCGTGATGGCTCCGCACAATGTTTCCTTCACTTACATCGGTTCAGCTTTACTGTGGATCGGCTGGCTTGGCTTTAACGCCGGCTCCGAGCTGGTCGCCGACGGGATCTCCGCTCTGGCCTTCATCAACACAGTTATAGCTCCGGCCGCCGCTGCCATGTCATGGATGGCGGGTGAGTGGATGCTCTTCAAGAAGCCTTCTACCTTAGGTACCGCTTCAGGTGTTGTCGCGGGTCTGGTTGCCATCACCCCCGCCTGCGCTTTCGTAGGACCTGTCGGAGCTCTTATCATCGGTATCGCCGCCGGCTTCATCTGCCTGTGGGGTGTCCACGGCTTCAAGAAGATCACCGGTATTGATGATTCGCTCGATGTGTTCGGTGTTCACGGCATCGGTGGTATCACCGGCGCACTGCTTACCGGTGTGTTCTGCGCACCTTCATTAGGCGGCCAGGGCTTCAAGGAAGGCTGGGACTCAATTGCCGGTCAGTTCTATGGTCAGTTTATGTCTGTGGTCGTGACAATCGTCTGGAGTCTGGTTGTCTCGGTGATCGCCTTCAAGGTTGCTGATATTCTCATCGGCATCAGGGTTTCCGCCGAGGAAGAGTCCGAAGGTCTGGACCTTGCAACCCACGGCGAGCGTGGCTACAACCTTTAATTTGTCGCGGAGTTAAATTATGAAAAGGATTGTTGCGATTATCAAACCGTTCAAGCTTGACGATGTGCGTGAGGCGCTTGCGGACATCGGAGTTTCAGGAATGACGGTGTCAGATGTCAAAGGCTTTGGTCGTCAGAAGGGTCACACCGAGCTCTATCGCGGAGCTGAGTATGTGGTTGACTTTCTGCCCAAGTCAAAGCTTGAGATTGTCGTAAAGGATCAGGATGTCGATAAATGCGTAAAGGCGATTATCGGCGCCGCCCACACCGGCAAGATCGGTGATGGCAAGATCTTCATCAGTGACGTAACCCGTATCATCAGGATCCGTACCGGTGAGGAAAACGAAGAAGCAGTCTGAGGAATTCTCCTCTGAGTCAGGGTCGCCTTCGGGCGGCCTTTTTTATGCCCTCTGAGTTTGCCCAATTAACAATCAGAGCTTATTCTTAAATATCAGGACTAAATCTGTTCCCCTGACATAAGGTTGTCATAGAGCTTTAAAGGCGATGACCATATCGCATAAGTTTTTTTTGTTGGAGATTGAATAATGCTTCAGGCCACGCGTAATGAGATCATCCTAAGAGAGCTACGCGCGGGCAGGACACTTAAGGTCGCCGAGTTAAGTCAGAAGCTTAATGTATCGGTTGATACCGTAAGGCGCGATCTTAAAGCGCTTGACGCCTCAGGCAGGCTCAAGTACGTGCGCGGCGGGGCCTGTCTTCCTGACAGCATGCTTGCCTTCTCCAATTTCAGCGGACGTGTGATTGATAACGCGGATCTCAAACGCGTTATCGCGGTAAAGGCGGCAGGTCTTGTCAAAAAGGATCAGGTTGTCGCGATGAACTCCGGCACCACCAACGCTATCATCGCCTCTGAGCTTGTAAAACTCACGATCTCTTTTACCGTGGTTACCAATAATCTTGCCGCAGCAACGGTACTGATGGCAGCTCCAAATATCAGGCTTTTCTGCGTGGGAGGACTGGTTGACGGTACAGAACGCTCAACCTGCGGCAGTCAGTGCGTATCGGAGTTTTCAGAGTATCTTCCGGATCTCTCATTCCTCTCTTTAAACGCGGTTAATCTTGATGCGGGGTTCACCGATTTCAGACTCTCCGAGATCCCGGTTATAAAGTCCCTGGTCAGAAGATCCAAAGTTGTCTGCGCCGTAATGGATTCAAGCAAGTTCAATCGTGTCTCA
>SFGV01000119.1 GCA_004557545.1 Succinatimonas hippei | reverse complement strand
TTATCTTCGGCGCACAATCACTCGACCAGTGAGCTATTACGCACTCTTTGAATGAGTGGCTGCTTCTAAGCCAACATCCTGGTTGTCTATGCAACTGCACATCCTTTTCCACTTAACACACACTTGGGGACCTTAGCTGTCGATCTGGGCTGTTTCCCTTTTGACGACGGATCTTATAACTCGCCGTCTGACTCCAAGGCATCATCTTCACGGTATTCGCAGTTTGATAGAGTTCGGTAAGCTTTGTGACCCCCTAGCTCATTCAGTGCTCTACCCCCGCAAGATTAACCTCAGGCTAGCCCTAAAGCTATTTCGAGGAGAACCAGCTATATCCGGGTTCGATTGGAATTTCTCCCCTATCCACAGGTCATCCCCGCCCTTTTCAGCGGACGTCTGGTTCGGTCCTCCATGGTGTTCTACCACCACTTCAACCTGCCCATGGATAGGTCACCCGGTTTCGGGTCTACGTCATACAACTCTACGCCCTATTCAGACTCGCTCTCGCTTCGGCTCCGAACCTTCAGTTCTTAACCTCGCTGCATAACGTAACTCGCCGGTCCGTTCTACAAAAAGTACGAAGTCGCGCTTTAAACCACGCTCCCTCTGCTTGTAAACACACGGTTTCAGGTTCTCTTTCACTCCCCTCCCGGGGTTCTTTTCACCTTTCCCTCACGGTACTATACGCTATCGGTCACTGATCGTCTTTAGGCTTGGGAGGTGGTCCTCCCGGCTTCCCGCTGGATTCCTCGTGTCCCGCGGTACTCTGGTGTCATCTGTCCACGTCCGACTTCGCCTACAGGACTGTTACCCTCTCTGGTCCCGCTTTCCTTCGGTGTTCGACTCGTCTTCCGCTTCTCTTTGATGATCCGCAACCCCGACCGTCCGTAGACAATCGGTTTGGCCTCTTTCCTCTTCGCTCGCCGCTACTAAGGAAATCGATGTTTCTTTCTTCTCCTCCGGGTACTTAGATGTTTCAGTTCCCCGGGTGCCCTTCTCATGAACTATGGATTCATTCATGGATGACCGGTTATTAACCCGGCCGGGTTTCCCCATTCGGACGTCCCTGGATCAATGCCTGCTTGCGGCTCCCCAAGGCTTTTCGCAGCTTGCCACGTCCTTCTTCGGCAACTTAATCTCGTTTAAATGCCTTGTAGAACAGCATTCAAACAGCGATACTTTACTGTTTACCTCGTTCCGTCTTGCTCTGTGCAGTTGTCAAGGTACGCGCTCGCGATCCCTGAAAACGATATAGTGAAGAATGTTCAGTCAGATCCTTCGGTCAGTCTCCCTCTGACCCTGCCGGTTCTTACCGGCGCCGGCGTCGCTCCGGCTCGCGTCTGAGGTTCGCTCTCGCTTCCTCATCGCTTCTCCTGCCTCTGAGCCTTGAAGCGCTCGCTCCGCTTCCTCTTCCCGATTGCTCGTTCCGATTCTTCTTCGCTCTCGCTCCTCCCTGCTCTGAGGTCGACCTCGGGATCGACAAGCTGTTCAGCTCATCATTTCTCCCTAGAAAGGAGGTGATCCAGCCGCACCTTCCGATACGGCCAACTCCCATGGTGTGACGGGCGGTGTGTACAAGGCCCGGGAACGTATTCACCGCGGCATTCTGATCCGCGATTACTAGCAACTCCAACTTCGTGTGGGCGGGTTGCAGCCCACAGTCCGAACTGAGATGTCTTTTTTGAGATCCGCTCTACCTTACGATTTCGCTCCTCTTTGTAGACACCATTGTAGCACGTGTGTAGCCCAGGTCATAAGGGGCATGATGATTTGACGTCGTCCCCACCTTCCTCCGAGTTGTCCCCGGCAGTCTTATCAGAGTCCTCGGCACTACCCGTTAGTAACTGATCACAAGGGTTGCGCTCGTTGCGGGACTTAACCCAACATCTCACGACACGAGCTGACGACAACCATGCACCACCTGTCTCATTACGAGCAAGCTCACACCATATCTCTATGGCTTTTAATGGATGTCAAGACCTGGTAAGGTTCTTCGCGTTGCTTCGAATTAAACCACATGCTCCGCTGCTTGTGCGGGCCCCCGTCAATTCCTTTGAGTTTCAACC
>SFGV01000050.1 GCA_004557545.1 Succinatimonas hippei | reverse complement strand
AAACAGCTCCAGACTCACTGACTTTCTGAGGTTTATAAGCAATGCGCTGTACAAGCATTTTGGCCGTCAGGTGGTACTGCTTATAGACGAGTATGACGTGCCGCTTGCCAAGGCTCAGATATACGGCTATCACTCAAGGATGGTTACACTTTACGCGCAGTTTCTTGACATACTCAAATCAAGCGGCGGTATAGGCGAGAGAGTAAAAAAAATCGTGATGACCGGATGTCTTAAGGTCGCCAAGAACAGCATCTTTACAGGAGCGAATAACTTTACCGCGAACACCGTGCTGTCAGAGGATCTCACCTTTTCATCATTCATGGGCTTTACCGCCGGTGAGACACAAATGTTCCTAGACGCTTTTGACCTGTCCGAATACGCGGGACTTGTAAAAGAAAACTACGATGGTTATCACTTCTTTGATCAGGAAATCTTCTGTCCATGGGATGTGTGCAGTTTCATAAGCTACGCAAGCCCTCTCAAAGAAGCCGGAAGAGCTTCAATTATCAAAGCCAAAAATTACTGGATTGACACTGAGAATACCGGAACCAGGGCCATAAAAGGCTATGTGGGCTTTTTAAGTAAGAGCGACAACCAGAACCTTCAGGATCTGTCTGACGGCAAAGAGATCACCATCAGTGTCAATGACGAGCTTAATTACGACATGCTGTCAAATCATAATGTCAGTGACATGTGGTCGGTTTTATTACACACAGGTTACATTACCGCGGTCGAGCAGATTTCCAGAAAAGAGTTCAGTGTCAGGATCCCAAACAAGGAGATCAAAGAGTGCTTTGACGATAGTATTCAGGCAAGCTTCATGGAAGCCCTGACCACTGACAACAAGAATTACGACATCCTCAAGGCTCTGTCAGATGGCGATACCGAAAAAGCCAGAAAGCTTATAAGCGGTCTTTTATTGTCATTTATTTCAAACAGGATTTACGCGAACAAAAGCAGGCCTGAGAATTTCTATGAAGGCTTTATGACCGGTCTTCTCGCGAGCTTTGGAGAAAAGCTCAGTGACCTTAAGGTCGAAAAGGAGGCAGGCTCAGGCTTTGCCGACATCAGATTCCGCGATGTGGCAAATGACAGCGCAATGGTCATCGAACTTAAGGTAGCCAAAAATGCAAAAGAGGCAAGATTAAAAGCTGCTCAGGGCATAGAGCAGATCGAAGAGAAAGGCTACGCGCGCGAATTCATAGAGGATCTGGATGTTCCTAATGTTTCCGCGGTCGGGATCGCTTTTTTTGACAAGGACTGCGTGGTCGTTAGCAAGAGACTTAATCTTAATTAAAGAGCAGAAAGGGCCGGCTCCGTGCCTGCCCTTTCATATCAGCCTGTTTACAGTTCCGTTATTATTCAGCCCCTCTGATCTCTGTATCCGTTTGAACGCGGATACCTGATCCCTTTACCTCAGTTAAGCGCGGACCACGGAAATACGCTGAGCTATGTGCTTGCCCTGCTCAATCTCATCAACAATCGCGATGGCGTAATCAGCATAGGAAATGATGGACTCGTTTTTGCTGTTTAAGGTGAATTCCTCACCTGCGAGTATGTATTTGCCGGTGCGCTCACCATCTGCCTGGAAGTCAGCTGCCGGAGAGACATAGGTCCATTTGACGTTTTCGGTAGCGCGAAGTTCTTCAAGAGCGAGAGCGTGAGATGAGGATACGCCTTTGTATGAATCCGGGAAATCAGGTGAAAGTTGAAGAGTTGAGGTGTGCTCCTTATTGGTAAAGAGACTGCCGGCGCCACCGACTACGAGAAGGCGGGTATTGGTTCCCTTTACGAGATCAGCAAGGAAAATGGCTGCCTTGGGAACCACATAAAGTGTCTCAAGGGTCCAGGTACCTACCGCGTCAACTACCGCGTCAAAGCCTTTTAGATCGTCAGCGGTAAGTGAGAACAGATCCTTTTTCACATATTTCTGAGCCTTGGTGTTGTTCTCAGCGTGACGACCAAAAGCGGTAACCTCATGACCACGCGCAACGGCTTCGTTGATAATGCATCCGGCTGTACGACCATTAGCTGCAATAACCGCGATTTTCATAGTGAACTCCTGTCTAAAACTTCATATTTGAACATTGTTACTTATAACTTTGTTTTATTAAGTAACTCTGTATTTGATAGTTACTACTATAGCATCAAGTTCTAATTGCGTAATGCATTTCAACTGATTTTTTTTATCAACATAAATACCGGTGGTCTGACTGACCTGTCTTCGGTATATCTTATTGATGTTTAAGTATATTATGCTAAGTGCACCTCTCACTGAAGCGGTTTAATGACTAAAAATGGCTTAGGCATATTCACAAAAATAAGTCTTGCTTGCGCCGATAGTCCTTGCTCTGTTACGTTGGGTTGCCATTATGAAAAACCACAAACAGATCTGATAACAATCAGCTATCTGCGTCTCGGCACTTTTACCATCTATTGTCTGTAATATCTTATCTTTTCTGTATGTAAGCACTATTTGAATTCTTTAACGGGGTTTTAAATTTAATTTATTAGTCGAAGAGATCAGACAAATGGGAAGCGTATCACAATTTATTTTTTTCTTTAACCTACAATAAAAACCAGAGCAGTAACACTGCCGGAAATTTCATGTCTGCTTTGAAAAGAGGTTTAAAAATGGCTGATGCCAAGATTGTGATCACCGACTGCGACCACGCTAACATCAATGAGGAAGAGGCCGTATTCAAGAAGGCCGGTTTGTCATACAAACTCTGCCAGTGCAAGAATGAAGATGACCTCATCAGGGAGTGCAAGGGCGCGCTGGCCGTGTGCAACCAATACGCAAAGTTCACCGAAAAGGTCTTTGCCGCCCTGCCTGATCTCAAGCTTATCTGCCGTTATGGCGTTGGCGTTGACAATGTAGATCTGGAGGCCGCATCAAGACACCATGTCGCGGTCTGCAATGTTCCAGATTACGGTACCTTCGAGGTAGCCGATCAGGCCTTAACCCTGATGCTTGCCGTAACCCGTAAGGTTGTTGAGGCGGCAAACCTTGTAAAAGATGGGGTATGGGATTACGCGAAGGTCGCCCCGATCACCCGTATGTCCTGCATGACCGTAGGCATCATTGGACTTGGCCGTATCGGCACCGCGATGGCAAAACGCGTTCACGCCATGGGCTGCAAGGTTATTGGCTACGATATCTATACCAAGCACGTTGAAAGCGATCCTGAGCTTTCTTTCATCAAGCTCTGCTCTGAGGATGAGGTCATCCGCAATGCTGATGTCATTACCCTGCACTGCGGTCTTAACAAGGACAATCAGGGCTTTATGAACAAAGACGCCTTCGCAAAGATGAAGAAGGGCTCCTACCTTATTAACGTAGCCCGCGGCGGACTTGTAAATGAAAAGGATCTCGCCGACGCGTTAAAGAGCGGACATCTTGCCGGAGCCGGCATCGATGTCACCTGCAAGGAGCCTCTGCCTGCCGACAGCCCTCTGCGCAGCGCCCCGCATATCGTGATCACTCCTCATATGGCCTGGTACTCGGTACAGGCGTCCTCAGATCTCAAGACCAAATGCGCTGAGGAAGCGGTACGCGGAGCCACCGGTCAGAAACCACGCTGCCAGGTAAACAAATTCTGATTTCCTGAAAAGCCTTGGGCCTACCGCAAGGAAGGCCTGTTTGACCGCCCGTAAGGGCGGTTTTTTTATGGTCCGGTGGATGAAGAGATTCTAGTAGCGCCCTGCCCGGAAGGACATATTGTGAATTCGCTTCATTGAACTTAGAACGCCGCCCTGATGCTCTCAGAGCGGCGTTCTAATAAAGCCTTAAACCTAATCCGCCAGAAGTCCTCCACCTCTTTAGGTGGGATGAAGACGGGGCTGGCGAATTTACGTAAGTAATCGAGCCATACAATTGCCTGTGGTCTTATTTGGTAGTATGAGATCATCAAATACCGTGGGTCGCACGGGAATTGACGCCTGTGGAGAGAGTGTAGGTCGCCGCAACTCTTCGGAGTATGCAGTGCTGTTCTCGTTGAAGCAGGAAGCTCCCGCCTCTATAGGCGGGTACGTTCACATTGTTCTACTTGCCCTTAGACGCTGGGTTCTCCAGAGCCCTTTCGATAACATCACGGTTATGGATGATGTGTATGAGCATCGCGTCCTGAGCTCTTATCGAATCGTGGCGTTTTATTGCGTTTATGATTGAGCGGTGATCCTCGATGGTCTCCTCGCGCAGAACCGAACCTGTCACGTCTATGAAAAGATCGATGGCGTTGTAGATGATGGGACCTATCTTGGGCATCACGATATTACCGCTCATCTCTCCAATGGTTGAATGAAAGAGCGCGTCATCATTAAGATGGGGCTGGTCGGAGTTAATCTGATCCTCTATACGTTTCTCAATCTCGTCGAGAATAGCAATCTGCTCATCACTGGCGTTAACTGCGGCAAGCGCTGTTATAGGCGGCTCTATGATACGGCGAAAACCCAGAAGATCGTATACCAGCTTCTTTTTGTCCTGAACAAAGGTAAAGCCCAGAGGATCATCGGGAATACCAAGTTTGTCGCTTATATAAATACCAGAACCGTGGCGCACCGTAAGGATGTTTCGGGATGCCAGCATCCGCACCGCCTCACGCAGTGTGCTCCGTCCTACGCCAAGTTCATCGCAAAGTGATTTCTCATTGGCTATCTTCTCCCCCTTCTTGTAGCCGCGGCTTACAATATGGCTGATCATGCGGTCAGCAGTGATCTCGGAGAGTGATTTCACAACCGTTGTTTTTGCTTGTTCTGACATAACAATTTCCTTGTCATCCAGGCCGCGTCTGCAGGCTTTCAGGTTAAGAGATCAGACAAATAAATAACTTTCCCTCATTTTAACTTAATAATTACAGCTGTTCCGGGAAAATGGGAAAAGCGTGCGCTTTATTGAAAAAAAAGCCTTTAAACGATTCAGACCTTTTAAGCTGAATTGGGTAAATCAGCTTGTAAATCAAATGTTACCCATCACATTAAAGCTGAATTTCCGAAGAATTTTGAACTATCCTTTTGATAAACTGAGCTTTCTTATTCTGCAGATTTTTTCCGGCAGGCTTGAAATGTGAAGATGATCATATTTCATACATACTCATCAGATAACTTAGTGAACTCCGTCGCAAATCTACCCTAGATAAGGTGAAAAGCTCCATGCAGCAAATACAATTGAATATAACGAATCAGCAATGCTGAGCGCCAAACAAAAGAAACAAACACAACCTGGAGTTTATATGAAAGCAAGACACATACTTTCACTCGCCATCGGAGCCGCCATGCTGGCAGGAGTTTCTGCCTCCTCCTCCGCGGCTGACGTTACACTGAGGTTTGCCAACGTCACCAACCAGCCGTCAATCGACGCGGCTCAGGTTTTAATCGACGTCGCCAAGAAGGAGTCCAACGGACGCCTTGAAATCAAGCACTTCCCGAACAACATGCTCGGCGATGACCGCAGTGTCACCGAGTCAATGATGATCGGCGATATTGCGATGGTTCAGACCCAGCCTTCAGTTCTCGCCTCCATGATCCCTGACCTCTACGTCTGGGACGCGCCTTTCCTCTTTGACAAGATTGAAGACGCCTGGAAGTGCATGGACGGTCCTCTGGGACACGCCATCAACGATCAGGTTGAGAAGAAGGGACTTAAGTTCCTGGCCGCCGTTGAGAACGGTTACCGCCACTACACCAACAACAAGGTTCCGGTTCGCGTTCCTGCCGATGTCAAAGGTCAGAAGCTGCGCGTGATGGAAACCGACCTTCAGATCGCGATGTGGAAGAACTGGGGCGCCAACCCTACCCCGATGGCTTTCACCGAGGTTATCTCCGCTCTGCAGCAGGGAACCATCGACGCTCAGGAAAACCCGCTTTCAATCATAGACTCCAACAAGCTCTATGAGGTTCAGCACTATATTTCCCTGACCGGCCACCTGTTCTCGCCGCACAACCTCTATATCAACAAGAAGATCTACGACAGCTTCGATCCTGAGATCAAGAAGGCCTTTGATGACGCTGTCGCCGCTTATCAGACCGCTCAGCGCAAGCGCGCTACTGAGCTCAACGCCCTGTCAGTTGACAAGTTCAAGAAGGCCGGCTGCGAGGTCATCGAGCTTACCCCTCAAGAGCGCGCCCAGTGGCGTGATCAGGCGGTCAAGGGTGGTATTTACGACATGGTCCGCAAGAAGATGGATCACCCTGAATACCTCGACAAGATCCTCAAACACGAGTACTGATTTAAAGCTCGCATCCTAAACATCATGTAATGGCGGGGCGGCATTCATGCCGCCCGTCTTTTAAGGAAAGCACAGATATGGGTCTTTTCGGTAAATTTTTAAACTTCTTGGACAACAAGCTGGAGATGAGCATCTGCATCGTGCTGATGAGCTGTCTTTCGGTTGTGCTGTTCATACAGGTTTTCTTCCGCTACGTTCTGGGTGCTTCACTTTCATGGTCTGAGGAACTCTCGCGCTATATGTTTATCTGGCTGGTTTACATCGGCATAGCGTACGGCTGCAAGGTTATGCGCCACATCAAGATAGACGCCGGCCTGTACCTCTTTCCAAAGAAGGCCCGCAAATACGTGGTGATCCTGGGCGATATCATCTTTTTACTTTTCGCCATCGCGATCGTCTATTACTCATGGGGGCTTGAGCAGAAGCAGATCATGTTCGGTCAGCTCTCTCCGGCCATGCAGATCCCTATGTGGATCCCCTACGGCGCTCCGCTGGTAGGTTTCACTCTCACCGCGATACGTGAGGTCGAAACCATAATCTACAGAATTAAACATCTCAAGGAAGCGGACGAGGACAAGCCGCTTGATCTTGAGAATCTGTAAGGAGACACTGACAGATGGTAGCTGCAATACTTTTCATACTTCTGGCCGTTCTCCTTATAGTTAACGTGCCGGTAGGCATTGCCCTTGGTATTTCAACCATGGGCGCTCTGCTCGTGAGCGAAACCATGAGCCTGACCTCAATTCCTCAGGCTCTGGTTACCTCCTGCGACTCATTCCCGATCCTCGCGATCCCGCTCTTCATTCTCTCAGGCGACCTGATGGGAGCAGGCGGCGTATCCTCCAGGATCTTAAACGTCTGCAACGTGTTCTTCGGGCGCATCACCGGCGGTATCGCCATCGTGACAGTGCTCGTCTGCATGTTCTTCGCGGCAGTGTCGGGCTCAGGCCCTGCGACCGTCGCCGCGGTCGGCACCATGGTGGTCCCGACCATGCTGAAGCTTGGCTATGACAAACCCTTCGTGCTCGCTCTGGTAGCCTGCGCCGGATCAATTGGCGTGATCATCCCGCCTTCAATCCCGATGGTTATTTACGGTGTTTCAACCGGCGCCTCGGTAACCTCGCTGTTCATGGGCGGCTTCTTCCCGGGTCTGCTCATCGGCGCGGCTTTGATCGCGTACTGCTATTTCCACTGCAAGAGACGCGGCTTTAAGGGAACTGCCGAAGCTTTCACCTGGAAGCACGCCTGGGACGCCATCTGGGACGCCAAATGGGCGCTTATCAACCCTATAATCATTCTGGGCGGTATCTATGCCGGTGTGTTCACCCCTACCGAGGCCGCAGCTGTCGCAGCTGTCTACGCTTTCGTATGCGGCGCGTTCCTGCACCGTGAGCTTTCCTTCAAAAAGTTCATAAAGGCCATTTCGACCTCCTGCTCAACCACCGCCACCACCATGGTGATCCTGGGTTGCGCCACCGCCTTCTCAAAGGTCATTACCATTGAGCAGATCCCGGCGATGGTCGCCAACGCCCTGATGACCGTGTCCTCAAGCAAGATTGTGATCCTGCTGCTCATCAATGTGCTGCTGCTCATTGTCGGCTGCTTTATGGATACTACTCCGGCCATCCTTATTCTGGCCCCGATCCTCCTGCCGGTTGCTACCAGCATCGGTGTCGATCCAATTCACTTCGGCCTCATCATGGTTACCAACCTCGCGATCGGCTTTATCACACCGCCGCTTGGCATCAACCTGTTTGTCGCCTCGAGAATCGCCGACTCCCCTATGGAGGTCATACTCAAGGGCATCGTTCCGTTTATCCTTGTGATGTTAGGCTGCCTGGCTCTCATCACATACATACCGGAGATCGTAATGTACCTGCCAAATCTCATGAAATAAGGCAGAGCGTTATGGACTACAGATATAGCTTTTAAATAACAAACAGGCAGGGCCGCTTAAGCATCCCTGCCTTAATAATGTCTGTAAAAGGAGTTTCACATGGATTTCAAGTTCCGTTCACAGGACATCATGAACGGCCCCGAGTGGGCCAATGTCAGAGCCCTGTACAAAGCTGCTGGATATACCGACAGCGAGTTGCATAAGCCAATAATCGGCGTGGTCAACGCCTTCAATGAGATCTGCCCGGGTCACAATATCCTGAAGGAGATGGCAGAGCGGGTTAAGGAAGGCATATTCGCTGGCGGCGGCACCCCGGTTGAGTTTGGCACCATCGCCTGCTGTGACGGCATGGCCATGGGACATGAGGGCATGCGCTATGTCCTGCCCTCCCGCGAGTGTGTGGCAAATGACGTTGAGACCATGATCCAGGCCCACCAGCTTGACGGACTGGTGTTATTGGGCTCATGTGACAAGATTGAGCCGGGTCTTATTTTAGGAGCGCTCAGGCTCAATCTGCCTACGGTTTTCGTAAACGGCGGCCCTGCCCTGCCAGGCCACATGAAAAAAGGCAACCCCTACGGTGGTGAATATCTGGACCACTCGATAATCCAGCAGTCTGAGGGCGCGCTCAAATCAGGCAAAATCACCCAAAAGCAGTTTGACTGGCTTGAGAACAACGCCGTACCGACCATAGGCTCCTGCGCTATGCTGGGCACCGCCAACACCATGGCATGCCTGGCCGAGGCGATGGGACTGTCATTGCCTGGATGCGCGGCTATACCGGCTGTTTACTCAAGACGTATGCGTATCTCCTTTGAATCAGGCCTCGCGGTTATGAATCTCGTGCGCAAGAATATCCGTATCCGCGATATCGTAACGCTTGATTCAATTAAAAACGCGGTCAGGGTCAATTCCGCGATAGGCGGCTCGACCAATGCCGTGCTACATATGCTCGCGATTGCCTATGAGGCCAGAGTGAAGTTCACTATCGACGATTTTGGCAGGGTAGCCTCAGAGGTGCCGCACATGATCTCGGTTGTCCCGGCAGGCGAGCACATGTTGCTTGATTTCTACGAGGCCGGCGGTGTGCATGCCCTTATGAATGAGATCAGGAGCAGGCTCTCCCTTGGCGGGATAACCTGCACAGGAAAGACATTGAAGGAGAATCTTGAGGAGTACGGCGAGAACCTCAACCCAGATGTCATCCACCATCTCGATAATCCGGTTCACACCAGCCCTGGGATCGCGATCCTCCATGGAAACCTGGCGCCTGACGGTGCTGTTACCAAACCTTCTGCCATTCCGCAGAAGGCTCACGACTTTACCGGCAAGGCCGTGATCTTTGAGAGCGAGACTGACGCGCTTGAGGGGATCCGCGCCCTTAAGATCAAACCGGGTGACGTAGTGGTCATCAGAAATGAAGGTCCGCGCGGCGGTCCGGGCATGCCGGAGCAGTACAAGGCCATGAAGCTTCTGGTCGGCATGGGGCTTGGTGACAAGGTCTGCCTTATCACCGACGGCCGTTTCTCAGGCTCCAACAACGGCTGTTTCGTAGGCCATATATGTCCTGAGTCCTACGATGACGGCCCAATCAAATACCTGAGGAACGGTGATGTCATTCATATCGATGTTGATAAAGGCACCATCGACGCTGAGGTCGACTTTGACAAACGCCGCAAGGAAGGCGCGCCCTGCCGTTGCAGAGATATCGAAGGAACTCTCTACCACTACCGTCACAGTGTCTCATCGGCAAGTCTCGGCGCCATCATAAAAACCCGTGACTAGCGCACAGATGGATGCCTGATTTCTCAAAAGGAGGGCCTCGACCCTCCTTTTTCCACGCAAGAGCATACGCGATTTCGCAATTTCCGCAGCTTGCGAAAACAAACGCGATTAACTCAGATCTAAGACGATTTCAAGACTGTCAGACCAAAAGTTTTAATCATAAGGCCTGATCTCAAGAGCAATTTTACAAAACTTGTACTCTTATGCCTTATTGAGCTGCTTATGAGGTGATCAGATCTATTAGGAGCAAATAGACCAGCTCAGGTCGGTCAAAGAATGGCATAAATTCAGTACATCATGCAGATCTCACACGCTTTTTACATAATTTGCGAATTTACGGAAAAACTTAGGTTAACGAGACGCACACGTTTTAGGATTCAAAAGCGGTCAGAGTACTTTCCTGCTACTTAAGAGCAAAAGCAGTATTTCATGACATATAGGTGTCTATATTTATCGTAATATATCAGTATATAGACTTACTAAGTGTAGGTATAGATAAATATACGTGTTTAATATAAACGCCAGTATAGTAATTTAATCTACAAAATTGACGTCAATGTATGAAAAGAAATTCCTTTGATGAAAATTCATCATTTCGTAAAAGATATGAAAACGCTATAGTTTATCGTAGCCATATCGATTTTTTTATTAAAAATCAGTGTGTATTTTTTATTCCTTTACATCGTTTTTGCAAAAACTGTGATGTCTGTTAACTTTTCTTTTACTACAATGACATTGTGCCAAATAGAGCACGTTTATAAATTTTTTAAGGGATTTATCATGAAAAAATCATTACTGGCATTAGCGGTAGCTTCCGCTGCCTTCGTTGCTACCTCAGTATCAGCTACCCCTGTTTATAACAAGGATGGCACCTCACTGGATATCGGTGGCCGTATTGAAGCTCTGTGGTTAAGCGGTGGCGCCCACAAAGTCAAAGGCGCAAATGGTGATTCAACCGTCCGTAACCGCGCCCGTCTGAATATCACCGGTCGTACCCAGATCAACAGCGCCGTCGCAGGCTATGGCTTTGCCGAGTGGCAGTCACAGAACGTTGGTGACAGCAAGGGCGAAACCGGCAGTTTTGTTTCACGTGATCAGTATGTAGGTCTCGATTTTGGCAGGTATGGCAAGGTTCAGGCCGGCCGTTATGAGGATCCGTTCCAGTACGCATCTGACGTAACCGATCACTTCGAAGAGTACGGCTGCATGGCTCTGGTCGGCGATGAGCGTAACTCAGGCAAACTCTCATATATGTATTCAGGCTACGGCTTTGACGGCTTTGTAACCGCTCAGTTTGCTGAAGACAACTACGATTCAGATGTGCTCGGCACAACCAATGTTAATGGCGGCTTCTCCGCTTACGCCGGCTATACCACTCCTACCGTTGGCTTTGGTCCTATCTCCATCCGTGTAGCTTACAAGTACCTCGATGGTCAGAATGATGAGGGCGCTCTTGTAGCATGGGATAACGAGAAAACCTGGGCTGCCGGCCTGTCCTGGGGTACCTTCAAGAAGGGGCTTTACCTCGCCGTTGACTACACCTACGATAAGGTTCAGTTCACCAGCGATGCCACTGAAGATCTGAAGACCAAGGCCTTTGAGTCAATCATAAGCTACGGCTTTGATTCAGGTGTTGTTCTCTCAACCGGCTATCAGGTTCGCAAGACCGAGCAGGGTGCTATAGATGGTACCGGCAAACTCTGGCAGGCGAACGTTGCTTACAACATCAACCCGAACTTCCGTGTTTGGGCTGAGGCCAACATCGATGCCAGCTCTGACGATGGCTACTCACGTACCCCTGCCAAGGAAGACGGGGATGGCGAGAATGTATTCGCAATCGGTGCCCGTTACACCTTCTAATCTTAGCTGTTAGTTAACCCTTTTAAGCTATAAAAGCCTTTTAGCACCGGCAGTAAGCCGGTGCTTTTTTGTCTGCAAATTTGCTTTTTTATTCTGCATTAACGCTCATCGTATAATTACTATCTAAAAACATACTAATAAAGACTTAGCGTTAAAACACAGGCGTTGTTTTTCAGGGAGATTGGAAATGGACTTTAGTCAGTGGCTGTGGCTTACCCCGTACACCCTGCTCTTATGCGAGCTTGGCACAGTTATCATACTGGGACTGTTCGTGGTGGTGCCATTTATGCACAGACTCTCTGAGGAAAAACGCCAGCGCGCCATCGCCGAAACAACCAACGAGCAGCTAAAACAGTTAAACCAGATAAGTGAAAACAAGATCCGCCAGTTTGAGGATCATACCGACGCGTTAAACGAGGATCTTGCCCGCGCCCGCGAGCAGATCGCGGCCCTCAGCGCCGACAATCAGAGACTTGGTGACCTCAACGCTAAGAACAACCGTGATCTTGAAAGCGTAAGCCATGATCTCATGGAAGCGCGCGAGCAGCTCGCGTCCCGCGCAAGAGAAGTTGAGAACCTGAAGCAGCTTCGCGAGACCGATGAACAGGCTCAAGAGAACGCCAGACGAACTCTTGAGGAGCGGCTTACCGCGCTCTCAGAGCGCATGATCAAGGATCGCGGGGCGGATCTGCAAAAGAGCTCCCAGAAAACCCTCTCTGAAACGGTTACCCCGCTTAAGGAGGAGCTGTTGCAGTTCAGAGAGCTTCTGCTCAAGACCCAGAAGGATTCCTCAGAGCAGGCCGGGCGCTTCAGCTCCGAGCTCAAGCACATGCAGGATGCCCAGCAAAGCCTTTCAAAGCAGGCTCTCGACCTTACCAACGCCTTGAAATCAGGCGGCAAAGCTCAGGGAATGTGGGGAGAACTTCAACTTGAACGCGCCCTTGACGCCTCAGGCCTTATCAAGGGTACCGAATATGAGCGTGAAGTCGCGGGTGACCGCGCCTTAGGCGAGACCGGCAGGCCCGATGTGGTGATAAGACTGCCCGACTCCCACAGTCTCATCATTGACGCCAAATGCTCGCTTACCGCTTATACAGAGTACTGCAGCGCTGACAGTGATGAGGATCGTGAGCGCGCGGCCAAGGCGCATCTTGAGTCGATCCGCTCCCATATTGACGGACTGTCACAGCGCGATTATGGCAATTACCGCAGTCTCAACAGCCCTTCATTCGTGTTCATGTTTGTGCCGCTTGACGGGGCGCTCTTTCTGGCGTTCAACCGCGATCACGCCATCTATGACTACGCGGCGTCAAAAAATATCTATCTGGTAAGCCCGAGCACTCTGGTGCCGGCGCTTCGCGTGGTTTCAAATCTCTGGATCCTTGCCCACCAGAATGATCACATAAGAGATCTCGCGACCTCGGCTAAAAAGATCGCCGACAAATTCGATCTGGTGCGCGACGCCTTCTCTGATGTGTTAAAGCGCAAGGACGCCTTCGAATCCTCGCTTGAGGTGCTTGGGAACCGCCTGATAAACGGCAAGGGGAACCTGGCATCAATGCTCTCACGCTTCTCCGCGCGCGCCCCTGAGGTTATGAAGGAGATAGACGGCACCACCGTAGACGTGAGTCCTGAGAAGGACGATGAGGGGAACAAGGAACTTAAGGATCAGAACGCGCTTGGCTTTAAGGTAGCCAATGATGAAAGCGGTGACGCTGACAAATAGAGCTGCGTGTGAGTAGCTAAGGTTGGATAAATTATATCCAGGTCAGACAGTATGGCTGACCTCCTCAGGCTCAGGCTGAATGCCGGATGTTGCTTTGTGGTCTCGCGATACCGGTGATTTTTCAGGCTGCTATATTTATAAATGATTGCAAAACCGCCCGGGATAACTCCACTATGTTAAGCAGTAAAACAGCCTGGTGTATTCGTCATGTCATCATTTATGAGACATACATCAGCGCGATGAACTGAATTAGCTGTCTCCGCTCAGGATTTTCTAACTACGAGACTTATATACGCTATACGCGCAAAAGATAATACTCTATCAGACAGAAAAGAAAGAGCGATATATTCACCCGGATTAACGTTCTGACTCATTGTTGCCACAATTTTGATCTGCTGGAGCAACCTGAGTTTGCTGATAACTTGAGATGTCAGTGTTTCTAACATGAGATCTGAAATAACATAGATTTCAGATCAAATAAATAGCGAATAAGAACCAGGGGATAATACGATGACTGCAAAACAGGTAGATGCCGGCACTGAGAGCTTCAGTAAAATCATAGACGGCAACTGCTACTACGTAGACAAAACCCGTTTCCTCCGCCCGGTATTCGCCACCACAGGCAGTGTAAGACTCTTTACCCGCCCCCGCCGCTTTGGCAAGACTCTGACCATGGGTATGTTCCAGGAGTTCCTCGGTCTAAATTATGAAAACCCCGGTGACACCAGCCATCAGGAAAGACTCTTCAAAGGACTTGATGTCATGAAGGACACCGAGTTTGTCCAGAAGTATATGGGACAGTTCCCTGTGGTGTTCATGACGCTAAAGGATGTCTTCGCTTCAACTTATGAGAAGGCCGTACAGTCTCTGGCGGAACTTGTCGCTGATACCGCATCAGACTTTGAGTTTTTGTTAGACAGTCAGAAACTTTCTGACAGAGATAAAAAAAGATTGAACCTTTATCTGGATGAAGACGAACTGGTAAAACCTGAAAACAGCTCCAGACTCACTGACTTTCTGAGGTTTATAAGCAATGCGCTGTACAAGCATTTTGGCCGTCAGGTGGTACTGC
>SFGV01000118.1 GCA_004557545.1 Succinatimonas hippei | reverse complement strand
GGCAGATCGGATCTTCATTGCTCGTTACCAAAAATATTCAATTCTTCGTTGTACTCCAGCCTGTAGTCTGATATGATGATCATGGTGAAAACCATGGATCCCCGAAGAACGATGTCCCGCCCAAGGAAGAGGTCTTCGGGGATCCCCTTTCTTTTCGCTCTGATTGTCATTCTATATGATTATTCTGTGACAATCAATGGAATTCGTTTTCGGTCATATCAACTAAGCACTTACACCATTATCTATTGACAATGAGTGCGGTATGGGGTAGTCTTTATCCGTAAGGGGAGGTTTCCCCTCCCTGCCCTTATTCTATTAGCTTACCGAGCAGTTCTACCACTGCTGTCGCTAATGAGATAAGAGCGGTGGCAAGAGCGAGCTTGGCGGTTCGCTCTTCTTTTTTTCGTAAGCGGAAAATGACGGGTCGATAGACGGCAGTTCGAATGATCTCTACAATAATGTCAGAAGCTAAAGCTCCTGACACTATTGAAATGGGGAGAGATATGAATTCAGAAATTAAAAGACAACGGTTGGAGACCTGCATCAGGTTGGCACAGGAATGGAAAAGCAGCGGCATGACGCAGGCAGCATTCGCCAAATCAAAAGGAATGAGCCTGGATACCTTTAAGGGCAGACTCAAGAAAGTCCGCCGAAATGCTCCCGAAAAGCTAGCAGAGTCCTCATTGCTCCAGACAGCGTTTGCAGCTGTTCCGAAGGAACACATCTATACATCCGGGCGGATATATGAGGAGATCACTCCGGCAGATCAGCCGGTGCTGATGATCCAAACTGGCGGAGCTTGTCTGCAGGCGACCAATCAGATCGAGCCGTATCTTCTGAAGACAGCGCTGGAGGTGATGCTGACATGCTGAACAATCTGAACGCCAATCAGTATCAGAACATATATATGGCATGGCAAGCATATTTGCCCAAACCACAGGCTTGAGGCAAGGGCTTTGTACGAGGTAGTTCTCGCAGACATAGAGCAGCATGCTAAGAAAGCAATCGATAATCCTGAGAGCTTTTACAAAGAACTTATGAAAAAGGTGGAAGGAAGAAGCTCTAAAGATACCATTGAAGTGATCAAAGAGCTTGAGACTCTTAAGTCAAGAAATGCGGAACTCGATAAGATGTTTGTAAGTACTTATGAGGATAAGTCAAAAGGAATACTATCTGAGAAAAGATTCCTGATGCTGTCAGAGAGCATTGAAAAGGAGCAATCTGACATTCTCGGCAAGATTGCGACTCTTGAGAAGAGGCTTGAGGGTGCTGGCAGCAAAGCACGGAAGGTTGAGGAATTTGCTCAGGAGATACGTCAATATGCCGAGATCACTGAGCTTACTGATGAGATTCTGCATGCGGCCTACAAAGAGCTGGGGGTGAGTGAAGCTTGAGAACAGTATTTAACAGGGTCCTGGTCGAATTAGCGGAAAAAGATCCTCGCATACATATGGTGCTCGCCGATATCGGCTATGGAGAGATTGAGGGCTTTGCCCGTCGCTTCCCTGATCGCTACTATAACTGTGGCGTCATGGAACAGAATATGACCGGCGTAGCCTGCGGTATCGCCATGGAGGGCAACATTGCCGTTACCTATTCTATCGCAAACTTTCCAACGCTTCGCTGCTTAGAGCAAATCCGCAACGATGTCTGCTACCACAACGCTAACGTCAAGATCGTCAACATCGGCGGCGGCGTATCTTATGGTGCATTGGGTGTTTCGCACCACTCCACCGAGGATATCGCTATCATGCGGGCACTCCCCAATATGGTTGTGGTCGTTCCCTGCGATTTACAAGAAGCTGAGGCAGCAACACGAGCTATTTTTGAGTACGAGGGGCCCGTGTTCTACCGTTGCGGCTATAAAAACGAGAAGGATATCCATCACCGTCCGTTCCGTTTTGAGCTGGGCAGGGCGCTGACCGTAGAGGATGGTGACGACTGCACAATCATTTTCTGCGGACCGCTTGGATTTGAGGCCCAAAAGGCCGTTCTTGCTGCCCGTGAAAAGGGCATCAA
>SFGV01000117.1 GCA_004557545.1 Succinatimonas hippei | reverse complement strand
CCGGGCACCCAGCTCACCATGCGCACCTTCCACACCGGCGGCATCGCGTCGGATGAGGATATCACACAGGGTCTGCCCCGTGTTGAGGAGCTGTTCGAGGGCAGAAAGCCCAAACCCAAGAACCTCGCCATTCTCACCGAGATTTCGGGCACCATCCACATTGACGAGAGCAAAAAGAACCGCTACGCGATCGTCGAGGGCGTCGACGCCGACGGAAATCCCGACGAGCGCCAGTATCTGGTGCCCTACGGCGTCAGCCTCAAGGTCGTCGAGGGCAGCAAGGTGGAGGTTGGCGATATGCTGACCGACGGTCTTGCGAACCCGCACGATATCCTCGCTATTAAGGGCAAGCTCGCCGTTCAGGATTACCTCATCAAGGAAGTCCAGAGCGTTTACCGCCTGCAGGGCGTCGATATCAACGACAAGCACATTGAAGTTATAGTCCGCCAGATGATGCGTAAGGTTAAAATAACAGATCCCGGCGATTCGGATTTCCTGCCCGGTATTCAGGTTGAAAAGACCGAATTTTACGCGGCAAACGAAGCCATAAGAAAGAAAGCGGAAGCAGAGGGTCGCGAGCCGATATATGCACAGGCAATCCCCACACTTATGGGTATAACCAAGGCATCGCTTGCAACAGAGTCGTTCCTTTCTGCCGCTTCTTTCCAGGAGACAACAAGAGTTCTTACCGACGCCGCAATCAAAGGCAAAACAGATCCGCTTATCGGTCTTAAAGAAAATGTTATTATCGGTAAGCTTCTTCCCTCCGGAACGGGTATGCGTTGTTATTCCGATGTTCAAATCAGATCAACAAATCCCGCAAATGACGAGAGCGAAGAAATTCTCTGATAAACTCTTGACATTTTTACTCTTAAAGAGTAAAATATACAAATGTATGTTGAGCAAAACTGCTTTACCGTGAGAGCGGTAGGGCGTTTTGCCTTGACTATATATTTTTGAAGAAAGGAGATGTTTGTGTTTGCCGACCTTTAATCAGCTTGTACGCAACGGCAGAGAAACACAGGAGAAGAAGGCAAAAGCACCCGCACTTTTGAAGGGTCTCAACTCTAAGAAGAATATTCTTACAGACCAGAACTCACCTCAAAAGAGAGGCGTTTGCACAGCAGTTAAGACAGCTACCCCCAAAAAGCCCAACTCAGCGCTCAGAAAGATCGCAAGAGTTCGTCTTACAAACGGAATCGAAGTTACTTCATACATTCCGGGCGTAGGTCACAACCTTCAGGAGCATAGCGTTGTTCTTATCCGCGGCGGCCGTGTTAAAGACCTTCCCGGCGTTCGTTACCATATCGTCCGCGGTACACTCGATACACAGGGCGTTAACGGTAGAATGCAGGCTCGCTCAAAGTACGGCGCAAAGCGCCCGAAGGCTGCCAAAAAATGATCCTGACGGATCGACCATTAAAGACAGAATCTTCTTGCAGGCTGCATAAAACAGATGTTTTTTGTAACAATGTGAGATGTATATATATTATATATGCCTCTCCATTGGCGCCACGGGGTTTTGTCACTCGAGTACCTATGATATCATTATTATGAAGGAGGGAAGCGAAGTGCCAAGAAGAGGCCAAACAGCAAAACGTGATGTTTTGCCGGATCCGCTTTACAATTCAAAGTTAGTAACACGACTTATCAACAGTGTTATGTATGATGGTAAAAAAGGCGTTGCTCAGAAAATAGTTTATGACGCTTTCGACATCATCAAAGAAAAGACAGGCAAGGAACCCATCGAGGTTTTTGAAGCCGCTATGGAAAATGTTATGCCCGTACTTGAAGTTAAGGCTCGCCGCGTCGGCGGTGCTACCTATCAGGTACCGATCGAGGTTCGTCCCGAAAGAAGACAGACTCTCGGCTTGAGATGGATAACACTCTACGCTCGTCAGCGTTCAGAGAGAACAATGAAAGAGCGTCTTGCCAACGAGATAATGGATGCTGTCAACTCAACCGGTTCAGCATTCAAAAAGCGCGAGGATACACACAAGATGGCAGAAGCAAACAAGGCTTT
>SFGV01000049.1 GCA_004557545.1 Succinatimonas hippei | reverse complement strand
CAGATAACACGGTTTATTGGTAGAGGAAGCTAAAAGGAAGACAAGAAATGGCGCGAGGACAGGCTAAAAGTGAGCGCCTTCCATTTTTGGTCGAATTAAGGAGGTTCTATGCAAAAACCAGAAAAACGAAAGACGCTCTCGGTAGCACCTGCGGTGATCCGACATAAAATCGACACCGTCTGGTTAACTCCGATGCGTTTATTATACTCTTATTTTTATAAAGCGCTATATCTATATACCAGAAAAGTTTATCTTAAGTATTCTATTTATCCGCCACCTTATTTTGAACTAAAAATAGCGGGCAATCATTCTGCCCGCCAAACTCAACATACAAATATTGTTCTCTGGTAAAGCTACATGCTTTGTTTCAGTTTATTCGATATATGGTGAGATCTCTTTCCAGAGCTTGTCAGCGTCATCTTTGGTGATTTCAAGCAAAGGACGTCTCATCAGAGCGTTGGCGACTATGCCGCGGCGTCTTAGTACCTCCTTAAAGATCCCCATATCGGCTCCGGCTTTGAGAATATCAATGATCTTGATTGCCCTGCGCTGCTCATCACGGGCTTTTAAGAGATCTCCTGCCTGATATGCCTTGTATATCGCGTTGAAAACCTCAGGCATAGGACCCGCGCAGCCTGACACGCATCCCTGAGCGCCGCTTACAAGTCCCGCGAGGAAGAGTCTGTCAGGTCCTACCAGTACCGAGAACTTGCCATCCTTGATATTGATGTAATTTAAGATCCTCACCATATCAGGATAGCTGTACTTTATTCCAACTACATTCGGGCACTCATCGGCAATCTTTGCGGCAAGCGCCGGGCTGATATCATTGGTTGAGCACTGAGGAATTGAGTACAGATATAAAGGGAAGTCAGGTCCTACGGCATTAGCGATAGTCTTGTAGTACTCAAACAAAGCTCTGTCGCTCGCCCCAAAGAAACTTGGGGTAACCGCGCCTATACCGTCAGCTCCCGCGTCCTTCGCGTGTTTTGCAAGTTCCACCGCGTCCTTGGTGGTCATGGCACCTACATGGATATATACCACGGCGCGGCCGGCGGCTTTCTTAATTACGGTTTCAGCGACCAGTTTGCGCTCGTCATTTGAAAGCAGATACATCTCGCCTGTGGTGCCCAGAGGATACAGGCAGTTAGTTCCCTTTGAGATCTGAAAATCAACCTGATTTTCAAGACTCCTAGTGTCAATGGTTCCGTCTTTGTTAAACGGAGTAGTCATGGCGTTGATAACGCCGTACATCAGTTTCATTACTCAAACTCCTTTATTTTAAGTATTGGTTATGAATTGCTCAGTCCTGCAGAAGATGGACAGCGAAACCGGCCACTGGTTTTTTAAGGTAGGCACAGATGATCCTGCCTTTATCATCATGAGTTACCGTATCCTCAATAAACTCATATCCACGGCGTTTTAAATAGTGATACGCGCGTCTAGCATCTCTGGTTCCCACTGCTATATGTCCGTTTTCATAGTAATAAGGAGTCTTCATCGCTTCAAACAGCGCCCCTGCCATAAAGCTGTTCTTGCCCTCATGCACCTGTGTGTTGAAAATTGAGGCAAAATCACGCGTAAATTTCCCAGCTTCATCGGCGCTCCTGGCGTTAACTCCCACGTGCGCGATATGGAAGTTAAGATAGGTCAGCACTGTCTTTTGGGTATCGTCCTTAATCTTCTCGTAGCGATCGTTATAGATGTCATCGTATTTGAGCATATAGTCACCGCCTGCCGCGGCAACCTTATAGAAACTTAAAAACTCAAACGCGTCATCACAAAGCAGATCACCTGTTGGCACAAAACGGATATCTGGGAACGGGCCTCCGATAAGCTCCATGGTCTTAACCCCACCATATTGGATTGACGGGAAGAATTTTATTACCTTACATCCCATCTTGCGGGCACGCCCGAAGTCTGTTGGATTGGTGCAGCCGGGGATCATGGGAACCCCAAGCTTGGACGCTTCAGCCACAACCTCAGGATCAAAGCCAGGCGCAACCAGAAATTTAGCTCCGCTCTCAACCGCGGCATGAGCCTGCTCCACGGTAAGAATAGTTCCAGCGCCGCAGATAAAGTCCGGAACCTCTTTTGTGATCCTTTTTATGCATTCAGCCGAGTCGGCTGATCTAAACATTACTTCCATCACCGGAAGTCCGCCATCTTTTAAGGCTTTTGCGAGAGGAACCGCTCTTTGAGCTTTATCAATGGTGATCACAGGAAGTAAACCTATGTCGTCAACCTTTTGTAATACGTCAGAATTCATCTTTATCTCCAAAGCATTTTTTAAGCGCTAGGCTTTTTTAAAGTGTTTTCTTATAAGTGGATAGAACAGAGTAAGCACAATGAGTACAAGAAGTACCGCGGTAACCGGACGCTCAAGGAAGATCATCAATGATCCGTGCGATAGTACCAGAGCTCTTCTTAAATTAGACTCAAGCATTCCTCCTAAGAGCAACCCCAGAATGAATGGTCCGGGAGCGTAACCTCCTCTCTTGAAGAAGAACCCTGCCACCCCGGATAACAGCATGATGATCACATCTGAAAAAGAGTTGTTGAGCGCGTAAGCGCCGACCGTACAAAGCACGCTTACCGCGACCCATACAGTCTCAGGTCTGGCGTTTAGGATCTTGGCGGAGGCTTTGGCGGTCAGAAGTCCCAGTACAAGGATCGCCACGTTAGAGAGCAGCATCAGCTGCATGATCTGCACGACAAAGTCAGCGTTCTCCGTGAACATCTTGGGACCTGGCTGCATGCCATACATCATGAGCGAGCCGATTAAGATAGCGGTAACCGCGTCACCGGGAATTCCCAGCGTGAGCATGGTGGTAAGAGCTCCCCCCAGCACGCCATTGTTGGCAGTGCAGGATACCGCGAAGCCCTCAACTGATCCTTTCCCGTATTCCTCAGGATGTTTTGAGAGCTTCTTGGCCTGTCCCCAGCAAATAATTGAGGCTATATCACCTCCGGCTGCAGGAATAGCTCCGATTACAGATGACTCGGCTCCTGCAAGTGCCGTGGGCTTTAAAAGCTTTAGCAACTGTTTAAATGGTGGAACTACCCTGCCAAGCTTTGAGGCTGCGTTTGACGCCAGCTTTAACTGCTCAGCCTCAGCTGATTTCTTATGCTCGTAGATCTGATTTAAGACCTCTCCTATTCCGAACATTCCGATCATCACCGGAAGGAAGCTCACTCCGGCGATAAGCGCGGTGGTATCAAGCGTAAAACGCTTGACCGCAAGCATGGGATCTACTCCGACGGTTGAAAGCAGAAGCCCGGCAAATCCCATCAGCATGCCCTTTATGACATTGTTACCAGAGCATGAAATCATCATCGTAAGACCAAAGAGCGCGAGCATGAAGTACTCGGTAGGACCGAACTTTACGGTGAAGCTGGCAATCGGGAAGGCCAGGAAGATCAAAAAGAGAGTGGAAATTACTCCGCCAAATACCGAGAAAATACAGTTTATGCCAAGCGCGAGTCCACCCTCACCTTTGCGAAAGAGCTGATAGCCATCAAAGGTCGATGCAATTGACGCAGGTGTGCCAGGTGTGTTGATGATAACCGCGGAGATTCCTCCGGCGAAAATTGCAGAGTTCCATACACCAATTAACATGGCAAATCCGCAGGACGGCTCAAACCAAAATGTAATCGGAGTAAGTATGGCTATGGCCATGGTGGCGGACAGTCCCGGAAGAGCGCCTATTATTATGCCTATAACCACACCGGCGAAGTTGAACATCAGGACCTCGGGTGTCATGATGCTCATAAAGCCTTGGATCCACAAAGATATGTCCATTGACGCTCTCCTCAGATCTCAAATTGAACGCTTAAAAGCCGTTCAAACACCAGATATAAAAGTCCGGTGACCACAATGGAAAAAATTACATTGAATTTCCAGGATCTCGAAAATGCCCGGTTACAGATAAGACAGAGCGCTACGATCCCAAGATAGAAATTCACGAAGTACCAGATCCCCATGAAAATCACGAATACCAGTACCGTGAAAGCGATGAGCTTTATGTTTGAGAGCTGCTCGGGATCATTGCCAAAAAAGTCAGCGGAGCCTTTTTTTATAGACTCGTAGACCACCCATATTCCAAAGAAAATGGTAAAACCCGCACAAAGCGCCGGAAAGAACCCCGGACCTGGTCCCGGAACCTGTTTGTGAGGTCCAATTCCAAGCGCGATGGAGCCTGCTAAAAAGGCAAGGCCAAAAATTATGAAGCAAAGTCCGGTTATGGTATCGCCCCAGATTTTTTTATTCATACCAGTCACCAAAGCCAATTTCTTTTAAAGAATGAAGACCATGGCGGCATTCTGCCGCCATGGTTTTAGATCACTTCTTTATGAGTTTGGGAATTAAGACCTTGTAGTTTTCAAGCTGGGATTTGGCAAAAGCGTCCATGTCTTTGCCATTTAAGTACGCATACTCAAATCCGCGCTGAGCTAAAAGATCTTTTAAGGCCTGGCTCTGGGCAACCTTTGCTGAGGCGTCATCTAAGATCTTCACAACATCAGCGGGAGTTCCTTTCGGTACGGCAAAGCCACCCCAGCCCATGGCGCTTACGTCATAGCCGAGCTCTTTTGATGTCTTGACGTCAGGAACAACGGAGGAGCGCTTATCACCTAAAACCGCAAGCACCTTGAACTGTCCTGAGTCAACATTTGATTTGACCTCAGATGGAGATACCGCAACGGCATCGATGTTTTTGCCAAGAAGAGCAGCGATCGCAGGCGCGGCCCCGTCAAACGGAACATGGTTGAATTTTACCCCGGCAGCCTGCTCAAGACTTGCCGCGGCAACATTCCAGATTGAACCTGGGCCTGAGTTGCCGACCGTGACCTTGCCCGGATTCTCCTTGGCGTACTTTAAGAAATCATCAAGGGTATTCCACTTGGCGTCTTTTGATACGGTGATCGCGGCAGGAATGGTCATGATGCGGCAGACGAAGGTGAAATCGTCAGATGAGATGTCAGAAAGACCCAGAGCTGAGATCATGGTTGACTCAACTGGCATATACGACATAGTGTACCCGTCAGGCTTTGAGTTCTTTACTGACTCAAGACCGACAGCGCCTGAAGCACCAGTTCTGTTAACAACTACCACAGGCTTGCCAAGCTGTTTCTCAAGCTCTTTGCCGTAGATACGCGCCACAGTATCAGAAGCTCCGCCCGGGGCATACGGGACAACTATCTGGATCTGCTTTCGCGGAAATTTGGCAGCGGCATTTGCCGTGGTTCCGGCGGCAATGAATGATACAGCGGCTGCCAGAACCGCAGTCTTTATGATCTTTCCTAACTTGTGACTAATCATTGTGTACTCCATTTGTTTGTTGATTATTTTTATTAAAGTCGATTATTTGTTTTTAAACCCCTGCTCGCTCTCCTCTTTCACCAATTAACGTATGATTGTCATAAATAGATGTACCCATGAACCCAAGCTTTCTTGAGATCTCAAGCGCGGTATCAATGACCTGCTTTGAGATGAGCTCTTCTTTACGAGGATTCATAAGACTGTAGATACTGGCGACACTGATTGCCGCGACAGCGTTTCCGGTACGATCACGTATAGCGCAACCGATGCAGAACATATTCTCACCGTCCTCGCGATCATCCACCGTATACCCACGCCTGCGGCTTACCGCTGCATCCTTTAATACCTCAACACTTGTGGTATGAGACATAGGGGTATTGATGGGATAAGGCTCAGATCCTAAAAGGGAAAGCACCTCATCATTGGGATGAGCGTAGAGAATGGCCTTACCAAGTGATGTGGTATGCAGATGTCGTCTGCTACCTAATTTAGCGGTAGCCTTGACTACTGAATGATCTTCGGCGCGGTCAAGATATACAACCATCCCGTGATCTTCTATTCCAAGAAATACGGTACCGCCAGTTGTTCGGTTAAGCTCCTGAAGATAAGGTCGAGCGACATCAGTAACCCCGATGCGCTCTGCCACACTGCTACCGATCTCAAAGGCCATGATGCTCAGGCCGTACATCCTGTGATCTTCGCTCTTATATTCAACAAGCCCTTTTCTTACCATGGTATGAAGAAGCTCAAAAGCGCTGCTTTTGGGGATCTTCATAAGATCACATATATCCTGCAGAGTAAGGTAGTGAGAGCTCTGAACAAAAAGCATCATGAGGTCAATCGTTCGCGCAACTGACTTGACAAGTTTGACGCTGGAGGGGCTTTCGTTCATATACGTGACCGTTATGCCTTAGGCTCAGAAACTGCCTTACCTTGAAACTTTACATTTATGTTTTAGAACATCCCGCATAGTTCTGCAGAATTCTTGGTTAAAAAAGAAAAGCGTGTCAAAATTCCGGTTCGTTATACAAAATTGTTCATATATACGAATTAAGTTCATGTATATGAATTCAGAAAATCCAAATCAATGGACAGGCAGGGTTGGGAACATCACCGCACTTTGTTTGAAACACAGAAACCTCATTTTTTCAAATGTAGATATCTTTGTGTAAACGGCCGCAGCCTATTCCACCACACTGATCATTTACTTCACTGTTCTGAGATGTGCTTATTCTGTCTTCAGCGAATACTGAGGCTAGAACCCGAACCACTCTTAACCCTCAGGCGCGACTGCTCTCCATATTCATGAAGGGACCCTATAGGCACGTTTTCTACACGATAATGCAGGGTTCTCTGGTAGACCAAACGAACTTCATCAGTGCCGAAAGTCTGTCAGACGCCGAAAACTGTGTCGTCGCAGACAAGAGCATCTAATCCCCCCAAAAAAACGTACATGCGATGTCAGAGGTCGGGCTCAAGTATACCCTCCCTTTCAACTACAACACCGCACTAGTCTCCGACAGCTTGTACGCCAACCTTGAACCGAAGAAGTCTAAAGTGTGTTCTCCTACAAGGGCTGCCCCATCTGGCACATGCGCATGAAGCTGGATGGGGACTTGGAAAACTGGCTGTACGTGTTCATGGATCAGGAGTGCAGGAGCGAGGAAACTGGCATTTTGATGGAAAAGATTCAGCTCGGCTACGGCGAGGAACGGCACGATCCAATGGACGTGATCAACGAGACACACCTGAGGTACTTTGCCTTCGTGAATAACCTCGACAAGCCGGCTGAAGAGATCTATTCGTTATACAAGGAAAGGCAGAACATCGAGTAGCCTTTCGACTACCTTAACAGCGTCACGCCGGAGGCCTCTCATGCCGGGCGCAACGATTTCCTGAAGGGTTGGGCCTTCATTAACCACGTGAGCCTGCTGTACTACTTCGGGCTTATAAATTCTCTGCACGAGGAAAATATTGATTCAGGCACAACGCCCAGGAGCGCCGCCACCAGCAAATCGATCGACGCCATTGGCATCATGCCAGACGAAGTGCATCCGTAAAAAATAACGTTTTAGTGTAACCAATAAGTTTATCTCAACCATTAAGTTCTCACTCTAATGTATTACTTGAAGATCCTCTTTACCGCGATAAACATTCTTTCTATTAAGAAGGCGGTCAGAAAAACCAGCAGAATGGCAAGACCCGCGGTACCAAAGTCATAGCCCTGAATGCTGTTCGCTATCACAAACCCGATCCCACCGGCGCCAACCATTCCCAGGATTGCGCACTCTGAGAAGTTAACCTCAAGTCTCATACCGCACCATGCGACTATCTGCGAGAACGCCGCCGGAAGCACCGCGTTCATAAAGACAATTACCTTGCCAGCCCCTGTTGCCTCTATCGCCTCAAGAGTTTCATCCGGGATCTCCTCAAAGCTCTGGGCAAAAGACTTGGTAAAAAAAGCAGTTGTGTGCACGCAAAGCCCGGCGACTCCGGCCTCAGGACCTATTCCGATACACACAAGCATCAGCAGAACCCAGATTGGAGTTGGAACTGCACGCAAAAACGAGAAGAATGACTGAACAAATACAGATAGCGCCGGGATCCCGAATACATTTCTCGCCGCGAACATCCCAAAGACAATCCCAAGCAGCAGACTGTATAAGAGCGAGAGCACAGCGATGCTGATGGTCTCAAATAATGAGACAAAAACCAGATCAGCCTGATCAAGACTGATATGCCCGAGCTTCCAGAACACCTCAAGGATCTGAGGCGAACGGGAGGCTAACCTGCCCCAGTTTACCCCAAGACAGCAGAAGCTAAGAATGCTTAAGATGATCACTCCGGCGAAAAACAGCATAAGCGTATGACCACGGTCTTTGGCTCTTATAGCAATTTTTTGCCCTGATCTGTTCATTAAGTACTGTGGCCTCATTAAAAGTTCTTTCATTTGGAAAGCTCCCGTCTGATGGCTCCGGTTATCTGATCTACGGCGATCACCATTACGGCGATCACCATAATGATTGAGCAGGAGATCCCGTACTGAAAGGTCTTGATGTAGGAGAAGAGCACCAGACCAATTCCGCCACCACCTACCATGCCCACTATGGTTGATGCGCGGATATTCACCTCAAGGCAGTACAGATACCATGAGATAAAACCGATCACGCAGGATGGGACAATCGCCTGAAACACTCTCTGGGGAAATGATGCGCCTACCGCCATCAGACTCTCACAGCAGTCATCTGAGACATCTTCCATAGTCTCGATGAAGGCGCGGCACATGAAGGCGTAGCTTGTAATAAGCAGAGCGGCGAACCCGACTCCGGTTCCTATTCCCAATGATGAGAACAGAATAAAAGCCCATACGAGAGTAGGGATATTCCTAAGAAAGGTCGCGAACGAGCGCACGAACCTGGCGGCAAAAGGATAAGGTGACACCTGTTCACTGCCAAAGAGCGCGGTAAAGAACGCGAGAATGGCAGCAAGCGTGGTTGACGACATCGCAAGAGCGAGAGTTACCAGCACGCCTTCAAATATGTCATAGACCTTGGACTCCGAGGGCAGTTTCGGAGGGATGAAATCCTCTGAGATGAACTGCCAGATGGCGTTGCTTTTCCCTATCAGCGTAAAAGCGTCAAAGTCGGTTGAGAGAGTTGATATTACAAAAAGCGCAATGATAACCGCGATAAACGCTGTGTACATCCGCCTAGTTTTCTTAGGCACAAGCAAGATCCGCGTGCGCATCGGCCTGCCCTCCCTGTACATTGTCCTGACTGAATCCATCACCATAGATCCTGCGCAGCACATCATCATCAAGATCCGTTGGCGCGCCGTCAAATACCACCACTCCGCGCCTTAAACCGATGATACGGTCAGAGTAGGCTCTGGCTATGTCAAGCTGATGCAGGTTGACGATGCAGGCAATTCCGCGGGAGGCTGCCTGATCCCGCAAAAGATCCATAATGGTTCTTGCGCTTTGCGGATCAAGCGAGGCTATAGGCTCATCACACAAAAGGAGTTTGGGATCCTGCATAAGGGCTCTGGCGATCCCGACACGCTGCTTCTGACCTCCTGAGAGATCGCTTGCCCGGGTCAGCGCGAAATCGCCTATTCCAAGTTCATCCAAGATGGCCAACGCCTTACGCTTGTCATCCTCAGAATAAAGCCCGAGTATCCCTTTAATCGGCCCCATCGATCCAAGTCTTCCGTGAAGGGCATTCTGAATTACCGATAAAGGCAGCACCAGGTTGTAGTTCTGAAAGATCATCCCAATCCTGCGGCGCAAAGCTCTTAAAGCCCTGCCCCTGAGTTTTGAGATCTCCTCCCCGTCAAATGTGATGCTGCCTGAGCTTATGCCCTGAAGGCGGTTTATGGAGCGCAGCACCGTCGACTTGCCTGAACCTGAAGGCCCGATGATGGAAACGAACTCTCCTTCTTTTACCTTAAAAGAAACCCCGCGCAGGGCGTGATTTCCGTTCTGATAGGTTTTGTTGACAGATCTGAACTCAAGCAGCGTTTTCATAAACCACCTCTATTCGATCAGCGTTCATTTATGAGCTTTGACAGATCGATGATTGGCTGATAATCATCCATTGAGGCTTTCACGAAGCGGGCGCCCGGGAGCTTTATGACATCGGTAAAGTACTTCTCATTCTGGTAATTTATAAGAAAGTCCTGAAGGGTCTTTCTGTCATTCTCTTTTACCTGCTCTGCTACCACCATACACTCGGCTGGTATCGGGGCAGACTCATGAATAACTCTGACACCATCCTTGGGGATAGTGTAAAATAGTTTGTGTAAACGTTGGATGGGTATAGTAAAAAGGAACCCATTTCCTTTATAGTGTTAAGTGTTCAAACCAAACACTAGGAAAGAAGGTTCCTCATGCCTGATTTTAACACAGAATTTATTCAAACGCTATTCAATCCTGCCACCACCGAGCTTTTTCGTTCCGAATTGGAAGCCGCCATCAATGCTCTCCTGAAGACGGAGCTGGCCGCCTTCCTCGGATATGAGAAGCATGATTCGGACGGTTGGAACACAGGCAACAGCCGCAACGGCTATTACAAGCGCACGCTGGCGACACGCTATGGAGAGTTGCATCTGGAAGTCCCGCGAGATCGGAACGGCGATTTCCATTCGCCCACGTTGCCACGCTATCTTCAGCACACCAATGCTTTGGAGACTACGGTCATCCAGCTTTATCAGCGCGGCGTCACCACCCGTCAGATTGCAGATCTCATCGAGCAGATGTATGGACGATATTACTCGCCAGCCACTATCTCGCATATCTCGTCAGCCGTCACCGAGCAAGTCCAAGCCTTCCATTCCCGACAGGTTGCTGCGCGATATGCCGTCATCTTCTGTTATGCCACCTACCTGAATCTGCGCCGTGACAGCGTGGCCAAGGAAGCGTTGCATGTTTTGCTCGGCATTACGCCGGAAGGGAACAAGGAAGTCCTAGACTATGCCATCTATCCGAGTGAGTCTGCAACTAATTATGCCGAGATGCTGCAAGGGCTGAAAACACGGGGGCTGAAAGATGTCCTGTTATTCGTCTCTGACGGCCTGGTCGGCCTGCCGGATGCCGTGAAACAGGAATTTCCTCAGGCCAGGCATCAGAGCTGCTGGGTGCACCTGGCCAGAGCCGTGGCTCGCCTGGTCCGGCAGAAGGACAGGAAGGAGGTCTTGGCGGTTCTGAAGGAAGTATATCATCAAGACGATGCCGAGGCTGCCCGGCAGGCACTGGAAGCCTTTCTGGAGCGATTCTGCGGCAAATATCCTCGACTGAAGAAGGTATTCCAACTCCATGACAGCCTGTTTACTTTTTACGAATTCCCTCAGAGCATCCGTCCTACGATCTATACATCCAACTTGATTGAAAATAACAACAAGGGTTTGAAGCATCATGCAAAGTTGAAAGAGCAATTCCCCAACGAAGAATCCCTTGAACGGTTCGTCTGCACTTTTTACAGCGAATACAACCGCAAGCAAGGGGAAAAGGTTCACAGAGGCTTCAGAGAAGCAACAGCTGAGCTGTTAGATATGTTTCCAAAACCATAGGCTTAGCTACAACGCTATGAAGAAAAGTTTACACAAAACTCTTGACACAATCTCCTTGGGAGCGTTCTTGTGCTCAACTTCAGATGCCAGGATCTGATCTGATATAGGGGCTACATCCACATCGCCCTTGAGCACCGCCTGAAGACCGGCCTGATGGGAGCCTGAGAAGCTCACTGCCTCAAAGAACTTGCCGTTGGCGTGAAGCTCATCTGAATTAAGTTTCTCATCAGGGAAAGCCTTGATGATCTCAGCTGTAGGAACCAGATTGCCTGAGGTTGAGCCCGGGTCTACAAAGGCCATGGATTTGCCCTTGATATCCTTAAAATCCTTGATCGGGCTGTCAGCTTTTACAATGAAGTCAGAGTGATAGATGGCAAGCTCTTTTTTACCCTGCGCCGCCTTCATCACGATAGGCTCAATCCTGGTGCGCTCACGTCCAAGCGCCAGAGCCTGGCTCCCCATGTAAGCCATCTCGGCCTTACCGCTGCGCAGAGCCTCAATGATCGCGTTGTAATCAGTTGCCTGAATTTCAGCGACCTTTACCCCTAATTTCTTTGAAAGATCGTCGGCAAGTCCCTTGCGTGCGTCAGCGCTTGACGCGGTAGACTCATTTGGAGCGTAAGCTATGGTGAACACCCCATCCTCACCGCCTATGCCTGAGGCCGCGGTTTTCTTCTCACCGCACCCCTGCAGGGAGGATACCGCCATGACCGCGGATAACGCTATCGCGATAGTCTTTAAAATTCTGTTCATCTTCATCTCCTTTTTTCCTGATTTTAAAAAGCCTTTTGAAGTATTCCTATGATGTTTTCATGAGTAAGAGGAGCCGGATTATTGTCAGCGCGTCCTTTGGTAAGGCAAAGCGGAGCTATATCATCAAAATCGCGCATGCTGGCGCCCCACTCCCGCAAGGAGCTCTTAATTCCGGATCTCTTCATCACGTCTTTGATCTTTCGCCCAAGCTCCATCGCGGTTGAGCAATTAAGAGCGCGCATAAGAGGATCCATGCCGTCAAAGCTTGCCATGTTCAGCTCAAGCACCGGAGCTAGCAGCATCGCCACCGCCACGCCGTGCGGAATGCGATAGCGCATGGTCAGAGGGTAAGAAACGCTGTGACAGGCCGTAGTGTGGGTATTGCTAAAGGACAGCCCCGCGAGCATCGAGGCTCTGGCCATGGCGTCATGAGCCTTCATGTCACCTGCAATGAGACTGTCCATGTTTGATGTGACAATACGCACGGCCTCAAGCGCCAGAGCTCTTGAAACGAGATTCCGGGATTTGGACCAGTAGGCCTCAACGGCGTGACAGAGCGCGTCAAGCGCCGATGAGACCGCAAGACCTAATGGGAGTGTGCAACTAAGATCAGCGTCAACCAGAGCCGCGTAGGCGTAGTTTGAATGATCCTCAACTGAGAGTTTCCTGTCATGCTCGGGATCCCATACGGTAGCCCAGCAGGTTACCTCACTTCCGGTACCCGCGGTGGTTGGAACACCAATCCATGGGATTTTTCTTTTCGTAAAACTCTTTCCAGCAATCGCGGATGAAAGGGCGTCAGCGTTTTCACACGCGCTGCCATATAGAGCGCAAAGGGATTTGGCGACATCCATTACTGAACCGCCGCCTACACCTACGATTAAATCAGGTCTGAACTCCGAGGTTGAGCTTAAGACCTCAAAAAGCTGTTCTACTGTCGGGTTTGAGGCGGTAAAAGTCTCAAAGCGGGTTACAAGATCCGTATTTCCGGCAATCTTTGAGAAGGTCTCAAGGCTCTGAACCTCATCTGACCACTCAATTACCAGGATTCTTTTCGCGCCAAGAGCTGAGACTAACTCAGGCAGCTTTGTGAGCGATCCGCGGCCGCAGAATGTCCTTACCGGATTATAAAAAGCGTCCATCATTTCACCGCGTCGCTGATGCCTGAGATGAGCTCAGGCAGATCCTTTATGGAATTGATGACGTAATCGGCTCCCGCGTCAAGATACCTTTTGGTGGCCTCAGACTTTCTGCGCTCAAGCTCATTGTCATCCATCTGACGGGTCTCAGACTCTGAAAGGCCAAGCATATTCGAGCCCTCCAGAATTCCGACGCTGATAGCCCCGGCGTTCTTGCCCTCCTGCATGTCAACGGCGGTGTCACCGACCTTTACGACACTCTTTGGAGGGTAGACGTTAAGCTGTCTCATGCACTCAAAGAGCATGAATGGCCCCGGACGTCCTGAACCGGTACGGTCGGGAGTTACCACGCAGTCGGCCTCATACCCGGCGCTTTTGGCGCCTGGGATCACCTTCTTCATGATCTCTGAGGTATAGCCGGTGGTAGAGCCAATCTTAAGCCCCATGGAACGCAGCTGCTTGACGGCATCAACCGCGCCGGGGATTGGAGTGCTGTACGAGGCTACAAGCTCAGAGAGCGTGTCCTCAAACTCCTCGTATAAGGCATCGACATCCTCCTCACTGGGCAGTCTGCCGTATTTTTCCAGAAACTGGCTGCTGGCGGAGTCAAGCTTTAAAAGACTTCTTATATGCGCCTTCTTCTCCATGCCCATGGGGCCGTTTATCTCTGATGAGGTGAGCCGCATGCCATGACGGGAGAACACGGTGTCAAAAACTTTTGCAGGAGCTGAGGAAGCGTAGTCCACAGTTGTACCGGCCCAATCAAAGACAACCATGCTGATATGCTGTTTTGCCATTGGAATATCCTTGCGTGTAATTGCTGTTAAATTCAGCTTTATGCTGTTTTCTGCTTACAAGGCAACTATACGAAGGAAATGGATAATTAAAGGATATGAAATGTAAAGGTCTGGTAAAGTTTGTTCAGATTGCTAAAGAGGCAAAAAATTCTTGGCCAGTTCCTGAAATGGTTGATTTAATAATCAATAAGATAAACAAAGAAGGCTTTTGAAAGCAAAAGCTCTTATAGATAGGAATGTATCAAGGATTTCGCGTCATAAAATTCTAATTTCTCAAAAAATCTAAGAAAACGGGTAAAACAGCAAAATAAAGCATAATTGAGTATTCTGTCTGTCTCAATTACATTAAAAAAAAAACGAAACAAAACTGTCTAATCAGTGTGGTACGGGAGAAGTCGCAACATTGCGGATCATTTTACTGGCTTCATAGGGATCGCGAGCCTTGATCCTGCATTCATCTAATACTTACTAACAGAGCTTGATTGCTTGAGATATCAGCATTTCTATCATAGGATCATCAATGAGACGGATTTTTGTAGCGGCAAAATGCTGACATAACAGGGAGTGAATATGCAGACTACAAAACGGGTGGCTGTTGGGCGCGACATGTTCAGCACTATCATTGACGGCAACTTCTACTATGTCGACAAGACCCGTTTTCTGCGTCCTGTACTTTACTCAGACAGTCAGGTTCTGCTCTTTACCCGTCCCCGCCGCTTTGGC
>SFGV01000048.1 GCA_004557545.1 Succinatimonas hippei | reverse complement strand
TTGACATCCTCCCCTCTCTAAAGAGAGGGGATTCCTACCGATCTCTTGGGAGATCTTCGGCGGGTTCCTCTTGCTGACCACCAATGTGATTCACTTGGGAGGCGAGCCGGGCAAGTCCTGCCCTTAGTATGTTACGCGCGGCGTTCACATCAGCATTTTCAGTGTAGCCGCACTTCACACAGCAGAAAGTGTCCTGAGTCTGGCGGTTGTCCTTTGAGACATGGCCACAGACAGGACACTTTCTGCTGGTGTTCTTAGGACTGACCCTGATGAGCAGTCCGCCTTTGAGAGTGAGTTTATACTCAAGCTCTCTTAGGAACTCCCCCCATGCCTCATTGCTTATGGCGCGGTTGAGCCCTGATTTGGCCTTAACGCTTCTACCAGGGTTTAGTGCCGTGCCTTTAGCTGACCTGGTCATGTTCTTGATCTGCAAATCCTCACAGCAAATCAGGTCGTGGTTTTTGACGAGCTTTGATGAGAGCTTGTGCAGGATGTCATGTCTCAGGTCAGCCTTATGTTTATGAAGTAAGGAGAGCTTTCTTATGAGTCTTTCACGGTTATGTGAGCCTTTTTGGGCTCTTGAAATCTTTTTCTGGAGGAGAGTGATTTTATGTTCAGCCGGGGCGAGGAACCTGGTCAGGCTTTCCTGATGAGTCCCGTCACTTAAGGTTAAAAACCACACCACCCCCATATCGATGCCTGAGGCGGCATGGAGGTCAGGAGCAGTTACTTTAGGAGTATTTGCAAACTCAAACTGGACTGACATATACCAGCCGTCAGCGCTGTGGCTTACGGTCAGGTTTTTGGGTCTGGAGTTCTCAGGCAGGTGTCTTGAGTTACGGTATCTTACCCAGCCGATTTTGGGCAGAAACACTCTGGAGTTTCGTTCATCAAGCTTAAAGCCCTGAGGATAGCGGAAACTGTCAGAGGAGCGGCCTTTCCTTTTGAACACCGGAAAGCCCGGGGCCTCGTGTTTTTTCAGCCTCTCAAAGCTGTTCCTGAAAGCCTGATACAAGTCCAGGCTCTTTTGCTGCAAGACCTGAGAGTGACATTCATTGAGAAAGGGATGTCCTGCCTTTAAGCTTTTAAGCCTGTTGGTGAAGGTGAATTTCGCGAGTGTGGGTTTTACAGTGAGCTCTGCCGCCTCATCCGCGGTCTTCGCCTCACCCCATGTCAGCCTTGACTCAATTTCCTCCATGTACTCACGGTACTCTTCATTCTGTTCAGCAAGCAAGGCGTTCCAGAGAAACCTGCCACAGCCGCCAAACCTGACCATGACCCGCTCCTGCTTCCCTGTAGGACGCAGCTTGTATTTATAGGCAAGGCGGCATAATTGAATCATGGCAGAGGAGTTACCAGTGACACACCACACTGAAATCTTTCATACCAGACATTGTACCTACAATCTTCATGTACATCTGGTATTTGTAGTTAAATACCGCAAAAAAATCTTCACCGCTGAAATACTCAAGGATCTCAAAATCATCTTTGAGACCATTTGTCTTGAGCTTGACGCAGATCTCATTGAGTTTGATGGAGAACAGGATCACGTCCACTTACTGATCCTTTACCCTCCCAAACTTGCTATTTCTGATTTGGTCTTCCGTCTCAAGGGTGTTTCCTCACGGCTGATACGGCAAAGGAACTATCACTCTGTTACCACTGAACTTTGGGGACATCATCTATGGTCTCCCTCCTATTTCGCGGCGTCCTGTGGCGGAGCTCCCATCTCTATCATCAGACAATACATTGAAAACCAGAATACCCCCGATTAGGCGCCTTATATATCCCCGGGCTGAAGCCCGGGGTTTTACGGCGCTTTTTTGATAAAAAAAGAAAAACACCGCTCACGCGTTATAATTAGCGCGCCTGACATGGATCAGTGAACACTCCTTTTCTTAATTTTGGTGATGATAAATGGCTGATATGAAACTGTTTGCCGGGAATGCCATTCCGGAACTGGCCAAGAGTATCGCGTCGAGGCTCTATACCAAGCTCGGAGATGCTACTGTCGATCGCTTCAGCGATGGTGAAGTGCACGTGCAGATCAACGAGTATGTCCGCGGCTGCGACATCTTCGTGATCCAGTCCACCTGCGCTCCTACCAACGAGAACCTGATGGAACTGCTCATCATGATTGACGCGATGCGCCGCGCCTCGGCAGGCCGTATTACCGCGGTGATCCCCTATTTCGGTTATGCCCGTCAGGATCGACGTCTGCGCTCCGCCCGCGTCCCCATCACCGCCAAGGTCGTAGCTGATTTGCTCTCCTCAGTTGGTGTTGACCGTGTGCTCACCGTTGACCTTCACGCCGAGCAGATCCAGGGCTTCTTTGATGTCCCGGTGGACAACTGCTTCTCAAGCCAGATCTTTGTGGATGACATGCTCTCACGCAATCTCGAACACCCCTGCGTGGTCTCCCCTGACATGGGCGGTGTGGTAAGAGCCCGCGCCATCGCCAAACTTTTGAACAACGCTGACATCGCGATCATCGACAAGCGCCGTCCCCGTCCTAATGTCTCTGAGGTCATGAACCTCATCGGCGAGGTCAAAGACCGCGAGTGCATCATCGTTGATGACATTGTGGATACCGCCGGAACCCTCTGCAAAGCTGCGGCCGCGTTAAAAGAACGCGGAGCCAAGAGTGTTTACGCCTATGTAACCCACCCGGTGCTCTCAGGTCCTGCCTATGAGAACATCTCAAAGTCAGTGATTGACCAGATGGTGGTCTCAGACACCATCCCGGCGAACGAGCAGTTTTTAAAGCTCAAGAACTTCAAGGTTCTGACCTTAGCTCCTATGCTTGCCGAGGCTATAAGACGCATCAGCAACGAGGAGTCCATCTCCTCGATGTTCCAGAGCGCGCTCTGATTTAAAGACTGTTTTCAGGAAAGCTACCGGGGCCATTCTGGTGAATTGCCGGTGCTAAGCGTCTGAAATCGTCAGATACTGTTATCGATAGAATACCTCCGCCCTATCGGGCGGAGGTATTCTTTTTGTCAGGTTTGCTAAAATGATGTCATAAGGTCATTTTTATCAGACTTTCATAATGTCAAAATTTAAAAGCCGCGCTGTCTGCAAGATCCTGCAGGTTGCCTTTGCCCTGCCAAAGCTTGGAGTAAACAAGCTTCTGTCTGGTCACGGATCAGCAAAGGATTCTCCAAAATCAATCCTGATCTTCTGTATAGCCCACATCGGGGATGTGCTCTGCCTGCTCCCGTCCCTGCACTTTCTGCGTAAAATTTATCCCAAAGCTGAGATCACAGTGCTCTCGCCGCCATCGCTTTGCGAATTCTTAAGAAAAACCCCACTGGGGCTTATACCGGTTCCCTATGATGAGAAGGATGTGTGGAGTAACCTAAGGCTCTTTATGAGGGTGAGGCTCTACGATACCGCCTATGTCTTCTGGGCAAAGCGCGAACTTATACTTGCGCAGGCGATAGGCTGTAAAAACGTCATAACCTATGACAAATTCAAAAAACGTTACTACGCGTATCTTGGGAACAGGTTCATCAAAGCACCTGACACCATAAATGTTGAAAAGCGGTTTACCAACCTTATAAAGGCGGCAAATGAGAAAGTCTCATCGAATATGCCTTCTTTGAGGTTCAATCTTAGTGAGTATTTTCAGGATACTCCCGCGATAAAAGATCCGGTGGTGCTTCTCCATTCCTGTTGCAAATCCCATTGCAAGATTGTGCCGCCTTCTTACTGGCGAAAAATCGCGTCCGAAGTTTCGTCATTGGGCTATAAACCGGTATTTACCGGCAATGGGGATGATGAGGCGGAATTTATACGAAAGATTGACCCTGACAACCGGTATGAACACGCTGGAAACCGTTATTCGCTATGGGAGCTTGCTAAGCTTATGAACCACTCAAAGCTTCTTGTTACGGTTGATACCGGGATCATGCATCTTGCCAAATACACCGGTATAGAGATCCTCGCTCTGTGCGGTGGGTCTAATCCCGAGAGGATCGGACCTTCGGAGTTCTTCAGGGATGAAGGAGAGGCCGATGAAACTGGTGTTATAAATAAGTATACTAATAATACGAACTGGGGGGGGTGATTTGCTTTGAAAGTATTCGCTCAGACTTCTCCTGCCCTGCAAGAAAACCGCATTGCCTGCGCCTGATCCCATCATACTGTATGTACTGGGACGGTGAGTACTCAGGATGCATGAAGGCGATCGATCCTGACATTGTTTGCCAGAAGATCCGGAATATGCTTTCGCGAAAGGAGTGAACGAACATATGACAGAACTCAAATTAGGATCACAGCTCAAAACCGCTAATTTCGGCGAAAGGGGTTTTCATCCTGAGGACATGGTCTTTCGACCTTACTCTTAATAAACGTTTCTGTGGAGCAAAACCTAAAAGAGGGCTGTGGACTTCGACATTCACTAACGGTACATAACAATGGGAGCAATGGGTTCCTGAAAATATGCCTGAAGGGCTGCGGGGCATCAGCGATGGATACTTATCCATCATGATAATGTGAAGTTTTTCCATGTGTCAGGCGAAGAAGACGCGATGAAACTGCCTACTAAAAAACTCCCGGCTGATGAATATACATCAGGACCTCAACAATCAGATGAGTTCGCTTTCTTCAACCTATATGTTGCTATTGATTTTCCAAAGCTCGCGCAGTCAGGCTACGACGGGCTTCATCTTACAAAAGAGGGCGCAAGCTTTTTTGAACACGCATTCGTATATCACGGCACAGGTTTTGATTTTTGGGACTGTGAATCTACGGTATGGTTCAATACACGCTGGATCGCCAGATATTACATGCTTGAAAGCTAAAAGTCTGACAAGCTCAGGTGCAGTTTCCCAGCTTAGTGAACCGCGTCTTCAAAAAATTTGCAGATCCTCTCAAGTCAGACCTGACATTTGCCGATGATCAGGATAAGGGGAGATCTAATTATGACAACAACAATTTCATCACTGTCCGACACCAGTCAGGTATCACTGCAGCAGTCGCTCAATCAGACTCAGTCCGTTGGCGTTCAGAACATCAGGCCTGAGAGAAAACAAAACGAGACCCGGGACGCGGCCACGGGGATCGAGCACGCGCAGTCACAGCATACCAATGATCAGTACTCGCATGTGCGCTACATCGCCCGTGAGGCTTATGTGAAGGGTTCATCAAATGAGAAGCTAGCCTCAGATGATGAGGGCACATACATACCGCAGACAGCTGTTTCCTCGTCCTCTGACAGCTCAGCAAAAGCTAACGGAACATCATCAGACAACTCATCAGATAAAGCCAGCTCAGCTCAGGACGCTTCATCGGGTAATGACAACAAGAAAAACACTACCGTAGATGGCAAGGAGCTTACAGACGCGGAGCAGCAACAGCTCGATGAGCTCAAGAGCCGTGACAGTGAGGTTCGTCAGCACGAGCGTGCCCACCAGAGCGCCGGCGGACAGTACGCCAGCTCTCCTTCTTATGACTATCAGACAGGACCAGATGGCAAGAAATACGCCATAGGCGGCCATGTGAATATCGATGTATCTGAAGAAAGCACTCCACAGAAGACCGCCCAGAAGATGCAGCAGGTAATTCAGGCAGCGAGAGCCCCCGCAGAGCCATCAGGACAGGATCTCAAGGTAGCGTCAGAAGCCCAGCAGAAACTTGCTGAGGCTCAGACCCAGATGATGCAGGAGTCCATGCAATCCCAAAGCAGTGATGACTCATCTGAAAGCTCCGGCGATGATGAAAGTAGCTCTGATCAGAGCGGCGCGATTAAAGAGAGTGATAACAAGACAAGCGGGAGTTCTTCGTCCAGATCTGACAGTTCTGACTCGCAATCTCAGGCTGTATCATCTGAAAGCGACTCTCCGTCTCAGACCAAATCCGTAGCTCCGAGGAAGACTCTATCTGAGAACACCTCGATAACCGGGAATGATTCGTCCGCGACGGCTAATCCTTCTGACAACGGATCGCTTTAAACGGGAATTTTGAAAAGGCAGGACATTTGATCCTGCCTTGTTTCTCATTTATTAGCTAAGCACCAGATATTCATAGATATATCTATGGTCGTTCTGCATTTTTTCCTTGGATTCCGGTTCTTCAGGCTCTTCTGTTTAACACGTCAAAGAAGCTTTGCTGGATACTTTCATAAAGCGCTCTAAGAGCTCAATTTAAGCATCTGGATGTGTTTCAAAATACGTTCCCAAAATTAACTTACTAACTCGACTTTTATCCTTCTCTTTAATGATTAAATATCCATCCAGTTTAGACATGTATCTTGATTGTGATTTTAACGGAATGATCGCTCCTGAAATGCTAAAACGCCGCCCTGTAATAGTCATTTCATCGCCTGAACTGCATGGTGATGGTAATCGGTTATCTACGATTGTGCCTTTAAGTACAACCACTCCAGATCCAGTTAAACCTTACCACGTGCTTATTGATGACATGCCTGTTCTACCGTCCTTTGACAATAGTAAAACCGCTTGGGTTAAATTCAGAATCCGCTCCATACGTCCTTCTAATCCAGATTTAACCTATTTTATCCGTAAAACACTCATTGCATGGCTGCTCAAAGATCCTCGTCTGCCCTCTGTCAGTGACCAGCTCTCTGGAACATATATACCGCTTGCACTTTTATGATCCGTTTTATGTTTTTTAGGGCATAAGCGGTAAAATTCACGCTGTAATGTGCTGTGGTCGCACTAAAAGCGATCATGTATTTGTTAGAAAGGATAAGAATATGGATCCCATTAACGCAGGATGGCTTTCGATCCTGCCACCGGTGATTGCTGTTGTTCTGGCCCTTGCAACCAAGGAAGTCTTCTCATCGCTCATCATCGGTATTCTGGCAGGAACCTGTATCTACACCGTAGGTACTGACGGCAATATCATTGTCGGAACCGTTCAGAACGCTTTTGGCATTCTGGCCAAAAAATTTGACATCAACATTGTGCTCTTCTGCTCGCTTCTGGGATCTCTTGTGTATGTGATCACGCTCGCTGGCGGAACCAGAGCTTACGGAAAATGGGCTACCAGGCATATTAAAGATCGCCGCGCCGCCATGATCTCAACCTCGGTATTAGGTGCCTTCATCTTTATTGATGACTATTTCAACTGCCTTACCGTGGGCACCGTGATGCGTCCTATCACCGATACCTACAGGATCTCCCGTGAAAAGCTCGCTTATATCATCGATGCTACCGCCGCTCCGGTGTGCATAATCGCCCCTATTTCATCATGGGCCGCCGCGGTCGGGTCAAATCTTAAGGACACCAAAGCCTTCTCATCTGAGATGAGCGCTTTCATCTCAACCATTCCCTGGAACTTCTATGCCCTGCTCTGCATCGGTCTGGTTCTCATGCTCTCCTTTACCAAGCTTGATTTCGGCCCTATGCTCAAGGCGGAGGAACGCGCCCTCAAAGGTGATGTTTCTGATCGTGATGATTTAAAGAGCGACAACGAGATCCGCGATATCGACGTCAAGGCTGACGGCACTGTGATGGACATGATAATTCCCATCCTCTCGCTCATCATATTCGCGACTCTTGCTCTGCTCTACGTCGGCGGTTACTGGGGAGATGACGCCGCGTACCACACCATAGGCGCCGCGTTCGGTAACACTGACGCCGGTCCCGCCCTGGTGCTTGGCGTGTTTGGCGCTCTGCTGGTCGCTTTCGTGATGTTCGTAGGCCGCAGACTTATGAGTCTTAAGACCTTTATGGACGGCATGCTCCGTGGTGTACAAACTATGGTTCCCGCCTGCATGATCTTAACCCTCGCCTGGACAATCTCTGGTGTATGCCGTGATCTGCTGCAAACCCAGGTCTTTATCTCAGAGGTTGTCAAGAACGACACCGGTTTTGTGGCGATGGTGTTGCCTGCCATGATCTTTGCGATCGCGGGCTTCCTCTCCTTCTCAACCGGCACCGCATGGGGAACCTTCGGCATTCTCATACCTATAGTGGTATTAACTGCTCAGGCCATTGATCCTTCATCTCAGGATCTCATCGTGATCACTCTTTCGGCAACCCTCGCCGGATCTGTCTTTGGTGATCACTGCTCGCCTATATCGGATACGACTATTCTTTCATCTGCCGGCGCCGGCTGTGTTCACATCGACCACGTGTACACCCAGCTGCCTTACGCTATTCTGACCGCCATCTGCGCATTCATAGGCTATGTGATAGCTGGACTTACCTACAGCCTGCCTTTGAGCCTAGGCACCGCGGCCTTGTTGCTTATCGCCGCCGTATACGTGATACACCGCCGCAATATCAACGCAGAAAAGAAAGCTGCAGCGGCGTAACAGCTAAACCTCTTTAAGCATTCTAAAGCCTCTCCTGTGAGAGGCTTTTTTATCTTCATTTATGGATGGAAAGACCGTTAATGCAGAGTTGAAAATCAGGGACTGAGACTCTAAAATTAAAAGTGAGGGCGCAAAGCTTGCGCCTTACGCCCTCTGTGGTACTAGTTAGCTTACCATGCGACGTTAATCACGGACAGGATAACTAAAACCACTATCACAACGATTAAGGCACTTCATATAAAAGTCCTTTATCAAGAATGTGACTTAAGTTCTAGCCTCCTGACTGGAGTCATTTCGTACATGGCTCCAGCAGACGCTAGAACCATCTCTTTAATGTTCCTACTAACGTTCGTATCTTTATCGTTTCATTTTTTTTCACTTCTGACTGAAATAACGCTTGAAGGCTTAAGGCCGCGGATTAAGAGATCCACGCTTGCCTTGGCAAAATCAGCAAGACAGATATAGCTGCTGCCATCAACGCTCATCGGCAACACATCGTCTCCAAAGACGAATTTGCCGGTTGCGTACCCTACGGTATCAAGCACCAGAGGCGGACAGAGCAGTGTCCACTTGAAGGTATGCTCGGCGCGCAGTCTTTTAACCGCGGTTGCGCAAAGCCTTAATGTCTGCTCATTGTCGATCTGGGTATAACAGCAGTCATCAAGCACCAGAGATTTCCTGGAGCTGTCAGAGTAAAGACATGAGGTAGCGCCAAGGACCAGCATCGAGCTGTCAGTGCCTGAGAGTATCGAGCCTAGGTGCCACAGCGGAAGATCGTCAGAACTGTATCTTGAGATCCCGGGAAAGGAGACGGCGTCCACTACCGCGTGCACCCCATCAAGATCACCACGCTCAAGTGTTCTGAAATCCTTGATCACCACAGGACCGCTTCCTGGCATCACTGACGGATCCTCTACCACCGAGACTACCTGAATTCCTTTCTTCTCAGCCTCTGACACAATCATTTTGCCGGCATCAGTCCCGGCGCCAATTACAGCAATTCTCATACCGATACCGTCCCCTGATTCTCCGTCGCGGGCCTGACCGCGCCAAAGCGCAGCCAGTTCTCAAAACGCCTTTCATGGTGCCACACAAGATAATCGCGGTTTGGCCACATTGCCCTGTCATCAGGCATCAGGAGCTTTACCCCGTCGTATTTCATGTACTCGCGTCCGCCCTGCACCACGAGATCCTTTGAGACAATGACGATTACCTCGTTGTCAGAACTGTACTCGCAGGTAATGTAGCCCTGGGAGAAGAGCCTGTGAATATCTGTGCGCATCACTATGCCGTTTCCGGGTCTTGTAAAGCGCTCGTCATAAAAGGTTCTGATATGCGCCACATCCAAAAGCGGCTGGGTGCGGTCGCCTGTGATGGCACAGCGGAAATCATAGGCCCTGAGCATCTGCGTGAAGAACACTATGGAGTAATCACGGGCGTGCTTCTCGGCGGCCATGAGGTAGATCCCCGGCCATTCATTATTAAAGGTTCCGGGCCTGAGGTGCGGAGAGCGGCGTTGCATGGCGACCAGCGCCAGAAAACGTCCCTGCGGGCTGTCCAGCGAATACCAGATGGTGCTGCCGGTTTCCACATTGACCTCAAGCTGTTTTGGGATCGGGTAGGACTCATGGCGCGAGAAGGCGAAGCAGCCGTTAAGCTCATTTGAGACCATTTTCTCGCCATCCTTCCATCCCGCCTCCTTAAGCTGGGAGAGAAAATCCTGATAGCTGTCAGCGCCGTTGTTCACGCCAAAAAGATCCCAGGCCTTTGAGGGCTCAAGGGTTCTGCTGACACAATAAAAGCCACCGCCGCAGATAAACTCCTGCCCATTGCGCTTTACTGTGAACAGAACAAGTGATCCCGGATCCGGGATCGGTCCTTTGAAATCCGAACTCTCGGACAATGAGGTCCAGCAGTTAACGCTCTTGGACCCGCTTACTATGTAGTGGGCTTTGATAGCCTGATACCAGGGGTAAGGAACCCCGACCAGGTACACTCTCTCAGGAAGCTCCATATCAGTCCTTATACAAAGTTCATTTCAAAAACTCTTTGAGCAACTGAATGAATTCTAACCTTTGAAATGACTATGGTGTGAATGGAAGGTCAAATACACGCGTTTTGGCACACAATCCTCGCTGACTATTAAAATATGGAATTACAATGGGATAAATACGATAATAGTTTCCAAAAATTATAAATAACTCTTATATATCAATATGTAATACCTACACTGGCATTGTGATTAGTTATTTTTGACTGGGATCACAAATCCAATAAATTGGCTTTTGCGATTTTATCCTTAATTATCAGGATATTACTCTTATTATATTTTTTATATTCATTACAATTTGGATTTAAAAAGAGCCATAGCCATCAAGCGTTTGAGCAAATTCACAGAACTCGTCTTTAGAAATATTCAATTGCTTTTTTATGAGCCTTTTCAAAATGAAAATAGTTTTCTTAAAAAATATGTCCGTCCAGATGGAGGTTGAAAATATTCCAGAGAATTAAGGTCAAAAAAGTGTGTTTTTTAAGGTCCGGGGATTAACTTGCATGTCGCCTGACCATAAATATAATTTCGATGTAAACGTTTACTTGCGTTACGCTTTGTCTGCGTATAGCAGGTACGCGGGGTACATGATACCCATTCTGTGTCGGGTTACCGCCTTACACGGACCCCTTGCCGGAAAGCTGACCTTGGCCTGACGTGCAGGGAGAGCCCCTCTGTGGGGAAGAAAAATCAACATACAAAGGTAAATATATGGAAACTACACAACAGGGCCTTGCGACAATTGACTGGATCATCTTTGCCGTATACGCCATTGTCATCGTCGCGGTTGGTCTGACCGCCTCAAGAAAGAACAGGGCTTCGACCGAAGGCTACTTCCTGGCCGGCAAGTCAATCCCCTGGTGGGCAGTAGGCGCCTCGCTTATCGCCGCCAACATCTCCGCCGAGCAGTTCATCGGCATGTCAGGTTCCGGCTTTGTTATCGGCCTTGGAATTTCAGCCTACGAGTGGATGGCCGCGATCACGCTGTTACTCGTCGCCAAGTTCTTTATGCCGATCTTCATCAAGCAGGGCATTTACACCATCCCTGAGTTCGTTGAGAAGCGCTTCAACCAGACCTTAAAGACCATCCTCGCGGTGTTCTGGATCTGCTTGTACATCTTCGTAAACCTGTCCTCAGTGCTCTACTTAGGCGGCACCGCGCTTCAGATCATCATGGGTATCCCTATGATGTACACCGTAATCGGCCTGGCGCTCTTCGCTATGATTTACTCCGTCTACGGCGGACTTTCATCAGTTGTATGGACTGACGTTATTCAGGTCGCGGTTCTGATCATCGGTGGTTTCGCAACTACTTACCTTTCAGTAAGCTTCGTCGGTGGTGATGCCGGCTTCTTCGGCGGTCTGTCACACATGATGGATGTCGCCCCTGACCACTTCAAGATGATCCTCGATCAGGGTGATCCTCAGTTCAAGAACCTCCCTGGTATCGCGGTACTCATCGGCGGTATGTGGGTGGCCAACCTCTATTACTGGGGCTTCAACCAGTACATCATTCAGCGTACCTTCGCATCCAAGAGCCTTGATGAGGCTCAGAAGGGTCTCGCTTTCGCGGCCTTCTTAAAGCTCATCACCCCGATCATCGTGGTTCTCCCCGGTATCGCCGCTTATGTGATCATCAATGACCCTGCCCTGCACGAGCAGCTGGCCAACGCCTACGGCGCCCTGGTGAGCAACGTTGACACCATACCTAGCCTCGAGCACGCTGACCGCGCTTATCCTTGGGTAGCGCAGTTCCTGCCTATTGGCTTCAAGGGTCTGGTATTCGCCGCTCTGGCCGCCGCCATCGTGTCCTCCCTGGCCTCGATGCTCAACTCCACCGCGACCATCTTCACCATGGATATCTACAAGACCTACATTGACAAGAACGCCTCCGAGCTCAAGCTCGTCAACATCGGCCGTCTGACCGCTGTTGTCGCTCTGGTCATCGCGGTATTCGTAGCTCCTATGCTCGGTGTACTCGATCAGGCCTTCCAGTACATTCAGGAATACACCGGCCTCGTCAGCCCGGGCATCCTGGCGGTCTTCCTCTGCGGTCTGTTCTGGAAGCACACCACTTCAAAGGGCGCGATCATTGGTGTTCTGGCATCAATCCCTATCGCTCTGCTCTTAAAGTTCCTGCCTCTTGGCATGCCGTTCATGGATCAGATGATGTACACATGCGTGCTTACCATCGCCACCATCGTCTTCGTCTCACTGGCTACCTCCGAGAATGACGACGATCCTAAGGGCATCGTTCTTACATCCGATACCTTCAAGACATCCGGCGGCTTCGCTGTCGCAGCCTACGCGGTCATGATCATCGTTGCTGTTCTGTACGCGGTCTTCTGGTAATTCAGAACTCTGATACATTCAAAAAAAAACCGGCTCGCCTAAGAACCGGTTTTTTAGTATATTTTCAGCTAAAAAAGCACTATACTTAAAATTAACTAATTGAATAACAAATATAAAATATAAAACTATGATGTTTTTCCAAAACACACTGTGATAATGTACTATTTATTAAGCCATTGGAACTGAAAATTTTAAAAGTCGGTCGAAACTTAATCAAAAAGCAGGGCATGGAAGAGTTTAGCAAAGCGCAATACAAGATCAGACTGTATTCAGGACAGGGTGACAATCTGCCATGTGTTTACACCCTGCTCTATGAGGACAGATGCGATGATCTCTATCATGAGATAGCCAAGATCCCATGTCACACCCACCACCTCGTGTGCATATACGGACTCAGCTGGTTTACCGACATGACACCGTGGAAGGCCGATATAAGCTCAAAAATGGCAGACTGGTTTAAGCCAGGTGCTGAGGCTTTTCTTAAGGTTCTGACTGATGAAATAATCCCGGAGACGGAGAAGCGCATAAGTGATCCTCCATCATTGAGGGTGCTTTGCGGTTATTCTCTGGCTGGAATGTTCTCACTGTGGACCGCTACCAGAACCACTCTCTTTTCTCGTGTCGGAAGTTTCTCTGGATCGCTTTGGTATCCGGGGTTTACGGGATATCTTGAAAAGACTCCATTCACAGGTCAGATTGATCGAGTCTATATCTCAGTTGGCGATCGCGAGAAACTCAGCAAGGATCCTCAGATGGCCCTGACTGAGAGCGCGGCGCGGGATTGCGCTGATCTAATATCCAGCAGAGGTATTCCTGTGCGCTTTGAGCTCAACTCAGGAGATCATAATCACGCGGAGAACTGGCGCAGCGCCAAAGGTATACGCGCTTTAGTTAACAAACGCTTTTAACCTAATCCACCAGAAGTCCTCCACCTCTTAGGCAGGGGATGGAGGCGGGGATGGCGAATTTACGTAAGCCATACAGTTGCCTGTTGTCTTATTTGGTAGTATCACCTCATCAAATACCGTGGGTAGCACGGGAATTCACGCCTGTGGAGAGAGCGTAGTCGCCGCAACTCTTCGGAGTATGCAGTGCTGTTCTCGTTGAAGCAGGAAGCTCCTGCCTCTATAGGCGGGACGTTCACTAAAAATGTCCACACGGTAATACTTCCGGAGTAATACCAGGCAACCCTTGTGAGCACATCCGCACCGCTCCCCTCCTCAAGATGCCCCTTATGCGCCACGCGGCAAGATGAAAGGGACAACAGCTGTTTTTCTGGACATCTGAGGCCTTAACCCCGGCATGGCATGGCTTAAGGTCTTAAGGTACGCGGTATTAAACTGCATATACTCCAAATCACAGGTGCCGTTAGTGTTTTCAACCGCCACGCCGGGTCTTCCGCCCTCGGTGAGCGCTACAGCGTAGACAGGCTCAGATGGCTGGAAATACCTTGCTGCCGCCTCAACTGAGCAGTAAATACGGGCGTCATCAATGGGGATTGTCGGGGGCAGATCAGAGATCATCACGCTACCTCTCTACCAGGGACGCGGACCTGAATAGGCAGGCTCTTTTTCTGTAATGACAATATGAAGCGACCCCACAGAGGCTCTGAGGCATAATTTAAGGCGTTCTAGTTTGCTGCCTGAGCGCTTTCAAGCCAAGAGAATGGGTTGCGTTGGATTGACGTGCAATTTTCCAAAACTCGCTGTCGCCGTAATTGTCCTTTACCCACTCAATGCTTGATCTGTACTGCGACTGAATATTCTTAATGCCGTTTACGATGCTCTGAGTCTTTGATTAGGCGTTGTAAGCCTCGTTATAGAGTTCCTTGTAGGGCTTGGTCGCGTCCTAAATCTGACGCTTGTATGAGGTCCCCTGCCGCAGTCAGACTTTTTTAAGGTAATAGACTATTTATTGGATTTCTAAGTGTTTTTGATCGGGGGGATTGAATGTTATCCTTTTGCTATAACACGTCTGAATGTTTTTTGTGACATACCTTGCAGGAAAACAAAGTGATTTTTGAAATTAACTAATCCACCACCTAAGATTAACAATGTCAGCTGGGGCGCAGACCATGAAGTGGTCCGAGAGCACACGGGAGCCGTAATCTTCCGTCTGTCCGGCCGCTCTCCAACCGTAAGAAAGTCCCCTTCTGACACATGAACGGCGGGGATCGTCTGGTCTTGTAAGATCAGTTTGAAGAGTTAACGAAACGCAAGATCATGTCCCGTATACAAGCCGTTCA
>SFGV01000047.1 GCA_004557545.1 Succinatimonas hippei | reverse complement strand
CGCCCTGCTGAGGTGGTTTCCCTAAAGATTTCTGACCTCGATTGCGCCAAACATCAAATCACGGCGCGAAATACCAAAACCCGCACAGAGTTCATAATTCCTACTGACGCGAAACTAGAGGAGATCCTTATAAACGCGCACCGACTCTACGGGAGTGAATATAGCGGATATATCCTAAGCGGCTATCGCAATCCGAAAGACCACCTTTCGGCGCAAACGATGAACCGCGCGTTAAAAGACTGCGGATATCAGGGTTGCTTGTGTGCCCACGGGATCAGAACCCTTGGCAGAAACTTTTTCTCCACCCACACAAAAGAGGTACCCCCTTATATTAGTGAGGCTATTCTGCAGCATGTGCCATCTAAGGTGGAACGCGCTTACCGTCGTGATGACGACTATCTAATGCAACGCCGTTTTGCCATGAGACTGTGGTGGGATTATCTGAACGCACTTATGCCTTAGAAAACTGATATATCAGAGTTTTTGACTGTCTTATGGTTCGGTCAGTTCAAATACGCTGGCCATAACCGTAATGGCCACCTTACTTGCCGCTCCGGCTGCTTTCGCAGACGACAACGCCCCTACTGTTGACTTCCACGGCTATATGCGTGCCGGTGTTGGTCACTTCAACCATGGCGGTTCACAGACCCGCTGGAATTCAGAGCAGGTTGGCCGCCTTGGCAATGAGGAAGACACTTACGGCGAGCTGGCATTAGGCTCCCGCGTCTTCAAGAAAGATGATACAGAGTTCTTCGTCAACACCCGTTTCGCCATGAAGTCCAAGGGCGACAACGACTACGAAGCTACTGAAAGGTCCAACTACTACGGCACCAAGGGCTTTGATGACCTTGACGAAGCCTATGGTAGCGAAGACGTTGAGTTCGCACTCCGCGAGATGAACGTCCAGGCCAAGGGAATCATCCAGGGCAAGAAGGACGCAACCCTGTGGGCAGGCAAGCGTTTCTACAACCGCCACGATGTTCACCTTTGGGACTACTACTACGAGGATCTGTCTGGCTCTGGCGCAGGTCTCGAGAACCTGGAACTTGGACCGGGCAAGCTTTCCATTGCTTGGGTGCGCAAGGCACATGACAACATCACCAAGCTCGAAGACGGCTACTCGAAATATCACTACGAGCTGACGGATTTCTCAGGCAATTTTGAAGGCAAGGAAGTCAACGGCAAGTACTATAAGAAAGTTGAGAACAGCTTTGGCAACTACAATATGTACGACATCCGTTATGGCGGGAGCTACTGGAATGGGGGCTACCTTGAGCTGAGCGCCTCCTTCATGGATCCTGACAAGTCAAAGCACCAGTCCTACGTTGACACCAGCGCTGGCTTCTCAGGTCTGTACACCGCTGACATCACCTTCTCTGGCTCTTGGGGCTTCAACACCACCACCCTCCAGTACGGCACCAAGGCTGTTTCTCTGCAGAACCACCCGATGTACTACCAGACTTGGGGCGGCGATTTGAGCCACCACTACTGGCTTAGGGTCATGAACCAGGGCGAGGTCGCTGTCGGATCCGACAAGTTCCACATCATGCATGCAGTGCGTTACGACTACGACCACATCGGCAACGACACCACCGACAACACCAAGATGTTCGCCGTGACTGTCCGCCCGAGCTACCAGGTGACCACCTACTCGCGCATCATGGCCGAAGTCGGTGCCTTCTGGAAGAAGGTTGAGAACGCAGAGAAGGGCACTGGTGCTGACGAGCAGGGCCAGAAGTACACTCTGGCTTACGCAATCGCTCCATCAGCTTCGCTCTGGGCGCGTCCTGAGATCAGGTTCTACTGCTCCTACCTGCACTCCTCCAACAAAGATTCCATCTCCGATAACCTGTACGATGGCAATTCTTGGAACAACGGCGTGAACTTCGGTGTGCAGGCCGAGGCATGGTGGTAATCATCAGAACATCACAATCTGATTGTTAGCGAAAAAGGGAGCCTTCGGGCTCCCTTTTTGGATTTTTAGAATTGGATTCTGCGGTTTACAAAAGCCAATTTTGCTGTGATATTTCAGCTGGAAATCTGAAGAATCAAAAGAGGGAGCCTGAGCTCCCCCTTTCTGTCATGTTAAATCAGACCGTGTAACGGTATGAATTACCACCAAGCTTCAGCCTGGATACCAACATTGGTGCCTGAGCTGTAGCTCTCGCCGTAGTTGTGCAGAGAGTCGCTGCCGATGTTCGGATTGCCGTCGCCAGAAGCGTGCAGGTAGGACACATAGAAGCGGATCTCAGGACGAGCCCAGAGGGAAGCGGAAGGAGCGATCGCGTAAGCGAGGGTGTACTTCTGGCCCCTGGTCTCAGTGTCATCACCAGTCTTCATGTCTTTCTTATCCCAGAAAGCGCCGAGCTCAGCCATAATGCGGCTGTACTCAGTGATCTGGTAGGAAGGACGAATAGCAGCAGCGAAGAGCTTCTCGCTATCAGTAGCAGTATTGTCGTAGCTCTTGTAATCGTAACGAACAGCGTGCATCAGATGGAACTTGTCAGTGCCGATAGCAGCTTCGCCCTGATTGATTAAGCGGATCATGTAAGCGCCGTCGGTGTCTTCCCAGTCATCATACCAGGCTGAGCCAGACATCCAGCCGCCGTTGCCCCACTGCAGGGTGGTCTTGTTGAAGCCCCATGAACCGGAGAAGGTAGCCTCAGCGGTCAGGAGGGTTGAAGTGCCGTTGTCATACTTGTAGTATGCGCCGTCACCGAGGTCAGCTCTCTCAGGAGCCTCAACGGTAGCGCCGAACTCCAGCCAGCCGCCGTTCCAGTAAGAACCAGCGTAACGAACGTCGAAGTAGTTGATATTCTTGTCGGCGATTGAGTGCTTATTGCCCTCAGCGTCGGTGTAGGTCTCAACGCCATCGAAGCTGCCGGTGGTCTCATAATCACCGCCGTTGTGCTGTCTGCGGGTCCAAGCCAGTGACAGATTGCCCGGGCCAAGAGCCAGATTCTCTAAGCCGGCGCCTGAGCCTGAGATATCCCAGTAATAGAGATCCCAGATGTGAACGTCATGACGCTGATAGAAGCGTTTGCCGACCCACAGAGTGGCGTCTTTCTTGCCCGGGATGATGCCCTTGGCCATAACATTTAACTCACGGAGGGCAAACTCAGCGTCTTCATCGCCGTATGAGCCATAGCCGTTCTGACCATAGAAGTTTCTGTCAGTAGCTTCGTAATCGTTGTCGCCAGCGCTCTTAATAGCAACTCTTGAGTTGATTGAGAACTCGGTGTCACCCTTCTTGAAAACGCGTGAACCTAAAGCGAGCTCGCCGTAGGTGTCGTCCTCGTTACCAAGACGGCCAACGGTATCGCTGTTCCAGCGAATCTGGCGGCCACCGTGGCTGAAGTGACCTACACCGGCACGCATATAGCCGTGGAAGTCAACAGTAGGGGCGTTGTCGTCTGCGAAAGCAGCCGGAGCAGCGATTAAAGCGGCCATTACGGTTACGGCCAGCGTATTAAGCTTATTCATAGTTCCTTCTCTATGTTTACCGGTGCTTTAAGCAACCGGATGTTTGTCAATTACCGGGATCCGGCGATTGTATTTGTGTTGTCGGTATCCCGTTGCATGGAAAACCATGCGTCAAAAGTAAAGAAGCCAATTTCTTATATCTTTCGACAGTTGCAAGTATAAGTTGGGGCTAAGTCTGATTTATTAACCTTATTGACACCTTTATGTACTAAATTGTCCAAAAAATGGTATTTTGTGACCAAAAGCTAATTTTTTTTTAATTTTTGGGGAACTTTTTTTAAAGAACGATTTTTCTTCTTATTTTCATTTCTTTACATTATGTCCAAAAGTGTAAGTTTACGTTCTATTAACCATTCGTTCTCATGATCTAGGGTTTTAAACGCCTTTTGGCGCTTTTTTGACTGAACATAATTGACCTGTACAAAATATTATAGTCCCAGCTTTTTTGTTAACGATACGACTGGCTACACACTCGGAGGTTACGTAATAGACATGATTAGTTTCAAAACTACGTTTTATTATCCAAAACAGACGTAGTTTCTTGGTTATTTTTGGATGTCAGATTGGGACGTCAGCTTTAGAAATAGCTGACAGGACAAAACTATCCTTGTCTCAAAACCCAAGCCCCGCCCTGCTCCTGTCAATTTCGAGAATTTTTGAAACAACCAAAGCTTGATGGAGCCATTTTCTCATGGTCCCGAAGTCCCTGTGCTCGTAAACCTCTTTAAAGTCGATGAATTCATGAATCATCTTGTCTTCATACTGATTAAGTGCGTACTCTTTTTCTCCATCCGCGGTTATAAGCTTAAAATGTCTCAGGAAATTTGGAGAGTCATCTATTAAGATCCTCCCCTTTTGACCTTCAATTGATACCATTGAAGGTCTTGAGGACTCTATTTTTGAGGCTTTCAGAATAATCGCCGGATCAAACCTGTATGGTCTCTTCTCACCCTGCCCCTTGCCATAACTTAATGTGACCTTACCCGCAAGATCGATCCCGTTGAAGCCTATTTCTGCCGTATAGTCAGTTGATTCTGGAGTTCCGAGCAAGCCTACTACAAGGTTCACCAGATAACAGTTGAGATCCATAAGGCAGCCGCCGGCAAGTTTTGGATCAAAGACCGGCAATACTTCTCCTTTGAGATACTTGTCATAGCGGCTTGAATACTGGTAGTAAATTCCGAACACCAAGTCAATGTTGCCAAGAGATGGTATTAGTTTCTTTAGAGCTTTGAAATTCGGGAAATGCAGCGTTGTTACCGCTTCAAAAATATAAAGTCCGTTGCAAAGAGCGATCAAAGCAAGTTCTCGCGCCTGTTTTGAAGTCACACAAAATGGTTTTTCGCATATTACGTTATAACCTGCCTCAAGAGCTTTCTTTGAATACCCATAATGCGCGCTGTTTACAAGCCCGATATACACAAAGTCTGCCCCACAGTCACTGAGCATCTGTTCATAATCTGTAAAGACTATGGCATCTCCTGCCTCTGATGCCAGCGACCGTCCTTTATCTAAACTGTGTTCTCTCGCGTATATAGCGCAAACGCTGTACCCTGGGATCTGCTTTAACGCTTTGACTGCTCTGACTGCAATCATTCCGGTTCCGGCAATGGCTACTTTAATCATAGATTTTCGCTCCAATAAGGACTTTTAAGCCCTTGACATGCTCATTAAAACATTTAAGCAAGTTTGAACTATGAGACCTGCTTAAGTGAAGAGCCTGGGGTCGCTTTCCTCACAGTCTTAACCAGCTCTCACCCAAAAGATACGTTAACCACTAACGATACGATAATTTGAGACTCTCCTGCAAAATTTAAAGCATCAGAGATCGGAATCTTCGTAAAAAAACGGTAAATAGACAGTGACTTAGTCAAAACTGTTTGCGGTTGTTGCTTATCGCTATCTGACACCGGTCGCGCAATTAAAAAGACTTACAGAGGCTTCGAATACCGAAGTGAATGGGATTCTGCGGGAGTTTCTCTCGGGCGTTGGCTAGCAATAACCTTAGCGGGATAGTCACCAAACCGTTCAATTACACCATCCTTACGGAAATACCATAAAATCGATGGCTTACCCTTGGTTGGGAAAATTCTCAAATACAGCCCGTCACCGCAACTGATCATGGATGAAGATGTTTTGGTAAGGGCAAGCTTTAATCTTGACTGAAGCTCCGCTCAGGTTATCTTTTTGAATGTCTGCTCATAGATCAAATCTTAGAGATCAATAAAACCGCCAAAATCAGAGATCAAAAAGCCCGTTTGCTAATTGATCTATATTGATCACTGGGAAATCATATTATCAAATGACTTTTAAAAGCAAACAGGACACAACTAGACATAAGATCATAAATAATCCCTTGCGAAACAAGAGATTATAACCAGAGAAAGCAACAAAAAACGCCTTAAGATCAGTGGCTTTTAAAGGGAAAAATAACGGGACGAACGCCCAATGATGGCGGATGGGGTGAGATTCGAACTCACGGAAGGCGAAGCCTTCGACGGTTTTCAAGACCGTTGCATTAGACCGCTCTGCCACCCATCCGTAAAAAACGGTGCTATTCTGACATCACATTTTTAAAAAATCAAGTGTTCATAGAAAATTCAGCGAGAAATTTTTAGATGATTGTTTATGGTGGAAAAAAAATTGAAACCGATCCAGAGGGTTTTCTGATAAACCGTGATGACTGGAGTCCGGATCTTATGGAGAAAATGGCAAAGGATGACGGTCTTGAGCTTACAGAGGCGCACCGTCTTATCATCTCCACAGTACGTAGCTATTTTGAACAGTACGCTACTACCCCGCCGATGCGCGGACTTATTGCCCTGCTAAAAAAACAAGGCCACGGTGATCTGGCATCATCCGTGGTCCTCGCGAGACTTTTTCCTAAGGGAGCTGCTAAAAGCGCGGCGCGCTACGCCGGTCTTCCAAAACCGGCTAAGTGCATCTAGTTATACTCTGTTTTCTTCTTTTTTGGTCTCAGAAGAGGCGTTCTCGCGCATATTCATGAGACCTACTTTAAGGTACATAACCATCGACCAGATGGTAAGAACTGTAGCGACCGTGAGCATGCCCAAAGACGCGTAAATCACAACATCGTTATAACGGGCGATCAGACCTGCGATTGAGACCAGCTGTATGGTGGTCTTCCACTTACCAACCCAGCTTACGGCGACAAGTGAACGTTTGCCAAGCTCCGCCATCCATTCGCGAAGCGCCGAGACGGTTATCTCGCGCGCCACGATGATCATCGCCGGAATAGATACAAAAAGATTCATGTGCGGGAAGAATTCACCTACATGCACCGAGTAAAACTCAACAATCAGAACTAAAGCGGTGCAGACAATTATCTTGTCGGCAACCGGATCGAGAAAAGCTCCGAACTTGGTCGTCTGCTTGAGCCTGCGAGCGAGAAAACCATCCAGAAGATCCGTAAGCGCCGCCGCGATGAAAACGATAGCCGCCAGAAGATTTGAGCTCTCGGTTGGCCAGTAAAACAGGATCACAAACACCGGGATCAGAGCTAGTCTGATCAGCGTCAGAACATTTGGCAGGTTCAGCATAAGATCTCCTCAATCATGATCCTCGGCTCCTTTGCAGCAAGGGTATTACCCGTAAAGCAGTATTTATAATGACTGATTATAGTCGCCATCAGGCTTTTCATCAAAAGACAAATAGGAGGATGAAAGCTCATAAAATATCCCTAACGAATATGCAGACTTAAATAGAACAGGCTACGCTCATTAAGTTTCTTGATGAGCCCATCCTGTCCATACCTGCAGATCAGATTCTCATCATCTGAATACAAGCTACGACCCAAGCCCATCTTGGTGTGGCTGACTTTGCCCTGATCTAAAGAGCTAAAGCTGACTCCCATAGCATTTAAGATAGTAGGGGTCATATCCTCGCGCTAAACCCGCAATTTCGCGCCTTAAGCTCACCGCCTGCCGTATTAATTAAGGCGATATAGGTTTCGCGGTTCTTTGCCTTAGTAGTCAGACTGGTAAAGGGAAGCCCTTTGAAATCCTGAAATGGATGATCTCCCAGAATAATTACCGTCGTATTCTCAAAACAGGGCTGGGTTTTCATCCACTCATAAAATTTGGCCACTATCTTAGATGAGTGCATAAGAGCATCCTGATAGGTATCTTTATTCGCGAAATCCTCAGGATATTGAGCCCATCCCTTAGGAAAATGGGTAATAACCGTTTCCTTCATCAGGGCAAAAGGCTGATCTCAATTTTTCACTCCCTTGAGATATTCCTTGATGCGTTCAATTACAAAGTCATCGGTGAACGTACCCGCCTATAGAGGCGGGAGTTTCCTGCTTCAACGAGAACAGCACCGCTGACTCCGAAGAGTTATGGCGACTTACACTCTCTCCACAGGCGTAGATTCCCGTGCGACCCACGGTACTTTATGAGTTACGCCAGGCAGATATTCACCTGGCTTCTTCCCTAATATTTATTGAAGCGTTCTTGTCACGGTTATGATGACTGCCACACTTAGGGCAATCCCATTCCCGCACAGATAAGTCTTTGGGGCTATTGTTCTGGTAGCCACAGGCATGGCATAGCTGACTGTCTGGATACCATTTGTCTATCTTGATAAGTTGCTTACCCCCCACTTAAGAGGTGGAGGACTTCTGGCGGATTAGGTTAAAGATCCGGTGCATGAAGCCCGGCTCTTCTTATTCATTCAAGCCAAAGCGGGCCTATGTAATCGCGTTTTGGCAGGGCAAAAGAAGCTGGATACGTCACATCCACAAGATACAGCCCGTCAGGTCTCGCGGTAGGACCGGCAGCATCACGGTTTCGCGCCTCAAGCACCTCGCTCATCCATGCTACATTTCTTTTTCCTTCACCTATGAGCAGGAGCGATCCCACGATATTTCTGACCATATGGTTTAAGAATGCGTTGGCCGCAATGTCAAAGACAATAAAAGGTCCATGACGCTCAACGCTTACATAATGCACAAAACGGCTTTTTGAGCGGCTTTCCTCATCAGAGCCGCAAAAGGAGCTGAAATCATGCTCTCCGCGCAGGCACTGCGCGGCTGTGTGCATAAGAGTTGTGTCATAGTCACCATGATATGCGGATACGCCGCGGCTGAGTACCCCGGGACGGGCCACGGTATTGCGGATTATGTAGCGGTAACGCCGGGCTCTTGCTGAAAAACGCGCGTGAAAGGAGTCGTCAACATGACAGGCCCATGAAACCGCGATATCCCGCGGAAGATAAGAGTTGGTGCCCATTATCCATGAGCGGTCGGAGCGCTCCTTCGTACAATCAAAGTGAATGACCTGTCCGGTGGCGTTAACCCCCGCGTCAGTGCGTCCGGCGCAGGATAATGTCACCTTCTCGTCAGCTATCATCGAAAGAGCGCGCTCAAGTTCTCCCTGCACGCTCTTGCACTCGTTCTGGCGCTGAAACCCGAAATAGTTCCATCCTTCGTATTCAACGCACATCGCAATGCGCATGTGTCAGTTCCCGCTCTTGCCGTCGTCCTTTTTATTCTTAAGGGCCGGCTCTTCCTGATGAGGCTCATCAGGACCTGCGCTGGCCTTTTTCTGGTAATCGGCGCCCTCATTGCAGGTAACACCGATCTTCGTGGAGCTGATGCCTTTCTCCGTCACGGACGCTATAGGTCCTTCCAGTGAGCGCACCACATATACCGGGCGCCCTTTTACTTCCTCGCCAAGACGGCCGAGGTATTCGCCCAGCACTCCAACCGAGATAAGCTGAATGGAGCCCAAGAACAAGATAGTACTCATGATTGACGCGTAGCCCGGAACATCGATGCCGACTATCATGGTCTTAATAAAGATGAAGATCATATAGAGTATGGCGAAGAGACCAATAGCCCCGCCTACATACGACCACACCCGTAAAGGGAGTGATGAGAAGCCTGAAATTCCATCCAGAGCAAAATTCCAGAGCTTCCAGTAATTCCATTTGGTCTGACCGGCGACACGCTCAGGACGTTTGTACTCAATTCCGCGTGAGGTGAACCCGGGCCAGGCGAAAAGACCTTTCATAAAGCGGTTGCGCTCAGGCAGAGCCTTTAAGGTATCTATGATCTTGCGGTCAATTAGCCTGAAATCTCCCACGTTTTCCGGGATCTTCACGCGGGAGGAGAGTTTGTTGAATACCTTGTAGAAAAGCCCTGAGGTCACCCGCTTGGTTTCAGTGTCCTGCGAGCGGTCAACCCTTACGCCGTAAACATTGTCAACGCCCTCATCGCGCCAGCACCTTATGAAATCAAGCACCAGCTCAGGCGGATCCTGAAGATCGACATCCATCACCACCATGGCGTCCCCTTTTACGAGGTCAATGGCGGCTGACATTCCCGCTTCCTTGCCGAAATTACGCGAAAGCCTTATGAGACTCACCCGCTTATCCTTCTCACAGAGATCATGGATGATCTTCGCGGTGTCATCACGCGATCCATCGTCGATGAAAACAATTTCCAGATGATCCTTTACTGACGCGAGCTTCGCGTTCACCGCGTCCATAAAAGGACCAATAGTCTCATGCTCATTGAAGCAGGGAACCACCAGAGAAACCAGAAAATTATCTTTCTCGGTCATGGCATGACTCCTAGTCAGTCAGAAATTCATGGCGTGAGAGCGAATTGGTTTTGAAATATCCGCCCAGAGCTGTAGTTGTAGTTGATGATGCCGGATCACGCACACCACGGGATTTAACGCAATAATGCACCGCTGTTATTGTGACGGCAACATTCTTGGTATGCAATAGAGTCTGCAAAGCCACCAGGATCTGCTGGGTCATGCGCTCCTGAACCTGGGGTCTTTTTCCAAAAAACTGCACGATGCGGTTGATCTTGGACAAACCTATGATCTTGTCAGATGGCATGTACGCGACCTTGGCGACCCCGTCCATGACCACAAAATGATGCTCACAGGTTGAGGTCAGCGTGATCCCGCCGACCTTGACCATCTCGTCAAAATGCATCTTGTTGTCAAACACCGAGACCTTGGGAAAATTATGGTAATCAAGCCCCGAGAACACCTCATCGACATACATGCGCGCGACCCGGCGCGGAGTCTCCATGAGGCTGTCATCCTTGAGATCAAGACCTAAGGCTTCCATGATCCTGGCAAAAGACGAGGATATAACCTCTTTTTTCTGCTCCGGGCTCATGCCGTTTTCAATTCCGGGATTTTCAAGCCCACGCGCTATAAGAGCGTCACGCACCATACGCGCCTCTTCAGACAGAGGCTCCTGTTCATTCATAATTTCATCTCTTTGATGGATTCATAAGCGCGAGCGCCGTATCCTGCATGGGATCGTACAGCTCCGAAAAGAGCTCAAGCTTAAACTTTTCCTTAAGATAACGACCAAGCAGCCGCACACCGCCAAGCTCTGAGCTGTCATGTCCCATAACCCCAAGCACGATCCCTTTTTCCTGCGCTATATGCCAGCCCTGCTCGGTGCAGTCTCCGGTTATGAGCATATCAAAATCACATTCGCCATCGAGCATGAATGAGCCTGAACCCGAGCAGATCCCAAGGCTCGTAACATCTTTCTGCACACCCTGTGAAACCAGCACACCGCAGTTAAGGTTGGTGCTCAAAGTCGCGCCTATCTCATATGGAGCGAGCTTTTCCTTAAGATCACACACCATACCAATTGACTGGGGATTCCCCGGTTCAACCCACTCTGGATCCTTTCCACACAGCAACTGTGCCAGATAAGCGTTATTGCCGTATTGCTTGCTCGCGTCAAGCGGCAGATGGTAGGCGATGAGATTTATATCGTGCTCAAGCAGAGCCTTGAGTCTTTTTTTATAGATCCCGGTATAAGGCTGACTGTTGCCCTTCCACATAAGCCCGTGGTGCACCAGAATAGTATCGGCTTTTCCAGCGATCGCGCTGTCAATAGCTCTCTGAGACGCCGTGCAGGCAATCATGATCCTTTTACATGCACGTCTGCCCTCAACCTGAAGACCGTTGTAGGCGACATCGTTAAACGCGCCCGCGTCAAGAACTCTGTCGCACTCATGTACGATATCAAGAATATCTGCTGCCATCTTATACCTCAGTTCGCGACAACGTTGGCTTTGGAGCCAGTGATCTGACTTACTCTCTGGGCTATGCCCTGCGCCGCCTCTCGGCTTGTCGCCGATCCTGCGAGCACTCTTACCACGGATTTTCCTCCTAATGTGGCGTTTTCGGTTCTAACCGCGATCCCGGCGGAGCGCAGCTTTGAGGCTACCTTCTGCGCGTTGGCGGGGTTGCTGAATACACCTACCTGAACCGAGTAGCTTCCGCTGTTAGGCACAGATTGAGCCGTGCTCTTTGAATTATGAGACGCGGTCTTGTCATTCTTTTGCTGCGCTCTCCTGCTTACAAGAGTCTCGCTTTGGGAAGAAGATGAAGCGCTCTGCGCCTTGGGCTTATTCTGATTTGCGTTGTTACGGGCGCTCTTTAGCATCTCAACCTGAGTGTCAGGATCCTTTGGGATCTCGCGCGCGGCGGGTTTTGCTGGCACCGGAGAGGGAGCGGCCTGATTTGACTCCGTCGGGTTAGCGGCGTTTGAGTTTAACGCCGCACCAGATGAAGCGCCCTGATTTTGCGGGACGTCGGAAGTTTTAATTTCAGGAGGAACCGGAATAGCGCCTGGGTTTGCGTTCGATCCACTATTCTGCGCGGCGATGTCACCTGGGGAAACATCGTTATCCTCTACAGGCGAGAGCAGATCGCTGTAATCATGCTCGCCGCTTTCAACCATGCGTCCTGAGGAATCGGTCATGGCGCCATTCTGATCCACAGCGATGCTCTTGTCAGATTTCTTGTAGGTATCCTCAGGTCTCATAACCATGGGCAGCAGGATCAGCACTAAAGATACCAGTACCAGAAGACCTACCAAACGATTGCGCAATTTTCTGCCAAAAGCCATTTTTATCCCCTGCAAAATATTTCTGACGCGCAGTCGGACGCCTCAGATACGGTGACAAATGAACCAAAGACTACTATTTCATCACAAGGCGCAGCCTCATCAACACAAGCTTTTAGAGCTGATGACACACTGTCATATGATTTTACCAAAGAAGGTATGCAGCCTGACTTTATAAGCGCGTCCTGAAGTCTTTGAGCGTTCTCCCCGCGCCCGGAGTGAAGCGTCGCGGTATAAAACGCGTCAAAACACCCACAAAGGATCCCGAGTACTCCTTCAATATCCTTATCCCGGAGCATTCCCACCACAGCAAGACGGCGCTTAGGCTTTGGGCGCGACAAAAGCGCTTTTTTAAGATGCTCGGCCGCCGGTACGTTGTGGGCGACATCAAAGTACACATCAGGACGCTGATGCACTCTCTGCATGCGTCCGGGCAGACACACCCTGGAGATAACCCTCCGCTCGGCCATAAAAAGCTCCGTACTCTCAGGAAGCTTTTTAAGACCGGCAAGCTTTGAAATGACCGCGCTGGCGACCGCCGCGCATTCAACCGGAACCAGCGGTGAAGGGAAATTCTGCACGTTTTTTTGTTTGTCACGATAGCAAAAGCCATCGCCGTTTTTTTCAAACCAGAAATCCTCACCCTGCGAGAATAGAGGGCTTTCAAGCTCAGAGCAGCGCGACTTTACTACAGCCGCGGCCTCAGGCAGGAGCTCACCTGTAATGGTGACCGATCCTTTTTTTATGATCCCGGCCTTCTCATAAGCGATTTTTGACAGAGTATTTCCCAAAATCGCCATGTGATCAAAACCGATTGACACTATCACCGCGATATCAGCGTCAATAACGTTTACCGCGTCAAGCCTGCCGCCCAGACCAATTTCAAGGCACATCGCCCGCACCTTCGCCGCGTTAAAACACCACAGCGCGGCAAGGGTAGTGTATTCAAAATAGGTAAGACTCACGGGGCTTTGAGCGTTCGCAGCTTCGTATACGGCGCTTAAAGCATCACATAACATGACATCATCTATGTCATGCCCGTTTATACGCACTCTTTCGTTAAAGCGGTGCAGGTGAGGCGAGGTGTACAGTCCGCACGCTATTCCAGCCTCATCAAGCGTCGCGGCGACCAGCGCGGCCGTGGATCCTTTGCCGTTGGTACCGGCAAACTCAATAACCGGAATATTTTTAAGATTGTCAAGTTTTAAGCGCAGAAGTACCGTTCTCACGCGTTCAAGACCCAGCTCAATATGATCAGGGTTGAGATCGCTTAAGAAATTTACCCACTCGTTAAGCGTGCCGGGCAGCGCTTCACGGGGTGTCATATCCTGGTCGCAGCCTTCTTCTGGGTACTCTGAGTCTTTTTCCTGCCGGCGCGGTTCTGCTCGCGCACCGCCTTGACCTCGGCAACCGCGGTATCTGGATTTGGCAGCAGCATCATCAGGGCAATGAGCTTGGCTATCTCATCACGCATGTCCTTGCGCGTCACGATCATGTCGATGGCGCCCTTTTCCTTTAAAAATTCCGCGTGCTGGAAGCCTTCAGGCAGGGTTTCGCGCACCGTCTGCTCAATCACGCGGGGACCTGCGAAGCCTATAAGAGCGCCGGGTTCTGCGATATTCACGTCTCCAAGCATCGCAAGTGACGCGCTGACGCCGCCCATGGTCGGATTGGTAAGCACGCTGATAAAAGGAAGCCCGGCCTTTGAAAGGCGCGCCAGCGCCGCGGAGGTCTTGGCCATCTGCATGAGCGAGAACAGAGATTCCTGCATGCGCGCGCCGCCTGATGTGGAGAAGCAGACCATGGCGCGGCGCTCTCTTAAGCATTCGCTTATTCCGGCGCAGAATCTCGCGCCGACCACCGATCCCATGGATCCGCCCATGAAATCAAAATCAAAGGCCGCAACCACCACCGGAAGCCCCTTCAGGGTTCCCTTCATGACCACGAGGGCGTCCTTCTCACCGGTTTTCTTCTGGGCGGCCTTGATGCGATCGCTGTAGCGCTTCAAATCCTTGAACTTCAGGATATCGCGCGGCTCCAGATTTGCCGCGATCTCAGAGCGCCCGTCCGGATCCAGAAAAGAGTCAATTCTTGCTCTGGCGCGGATGCGCATATGGTGTCCGCATTTGGGGCAGACAAACAGGTTGCGCTCAAGCTCAGCGCGGTAGAGTACCTGATCGCAGCCCTCACATTTGGTCCACACTCCCTCAGGGATCTCATGCTTCTCTGTCGGATTGCTCTTGTGAAAAACGTTATCAAACCAGCTCATATACCTGCCTTTGCTAAGGTCGCGCCCCGATTGGGCCGTGCCATATTCTAACCCTTAATGGCCAAACTCTGAAAGAAACGTGGCTGATTGGACGTTTTTAACACCGTCTGATACAGGGGATCCATATACAAAAGTTGAGGTTAACGTAACCGCCTATAGAGGCGGGAGCTTCCTGATTCTTCGAGAACAGCACTCCAGCTCCAAGGAATTGCGGCGACTTACACTCTCTCCACAGGCGCAGATTCCCGTGCAACCCACGGTATTTTTACGAGATTGGTTAGGCAGACATTCGCCAGGCTTCTTCTCGAATATTTATTGCAGCGTTCTTATCACGATCATGGTGACTACCACATTTCGGACAATCCCATTCCCGTATAGACAGGTCTTTTGTTTCTCTATTCTGATAACCACAGATATGGCATAGTTGACTGCTGGGATACCACTTGTCTATCTTAATAAGCTGT
>SFGV01000116.1 GCA_004557545.1 Succinatimonas hippei | reverse complement strand
AGATTCACGTCTCGGCGGCAGACTTAACTCCGCGAGCGCACCAGGCATAAAGTTTGACGTTGCAAACTACCTTGAATATCTCAAGGGCGCGGTAGAGAGAGCACAGAAAGATTACGGTCTTGAAGTTCTTCTTTCAACCGAAGCAACCGCAGAGAGCCTCAAGGGCAAATACGATAAGGTTGTTGTTGCGGCAGGCACAACAGACACAGTTCTTCCCTTGCCCGGCCTTGACAAGGCAAACTGGCAGCAGGCCGTTGCGGTTCTTGAAAACCCCGAGCTTGCAAAGGGAGCAAAAAAGGTTGTTGTTATAGGCGGCGGTGTTGTCGGCAGCGAAACCGCATACTTCCTTAAAAAAGAGCTTGGTGTGGAAGACGTTACCGTTGTTGAGATGGATAAATACATAATGAACCACACCTGCACGGCCAACAGAGGCTATCTTCTTAAATATATGTATGATTCGGGCATTAAGCTTCTCAACTGCACAAAGTCGGTAAGCTTTGACGAAAAGGGCGTTGTCGTAAGCCGCAACACCTCAAAATCAGTTCCCGACCCATATCTTTCATGGAACCCGATTCTCCCCGAGAACGTTCCTAACCCTCTTGCTCCCAAGCTCAAAAACGAGCCTGTTGAAGAGCATCTCGACGCCGACCTCATAGTTATGGCGGCAGGCGGCAGACCCAATGAGGCTCTGTTCCTTGAACTTCAGCAGAAGCTTAACACAATAGAGGTTTATAATCTGGGCGACAGCTTCAAGGGCGGCAAGGTCTTTGAGGCAACCAAGAGCGGCTACGCTTTGGCTCTCAGCCTTTGATAAAAGGAGGATTTACTATGAACTACAACATGAAGCTCACTCCCGAAGAGGTTGAAATTCTCAACGGCTCAAAGGGTGAGGCAATGGCAAAGGTCGTTAAGACCCTTGTGCTTTACGGCGACGCTTTCGGCGCAGAAAAATTTGTGCCCGTAACACACGCAGGTCACCTTGTAACAAGCTTCGGCATCTCTGTTTTAAGCCCCGTATTTGATATTATGGATGAGCTTATCGCAGGCGGACTCAAAGCCGAAATGCCCTTCACGATGGATCCCAGACCCATTGACTACAAAAACGTAAAGTGCAACATTCTTGAAAAGTTTATCTTCAATAAAATCCTTTACGGTATGCAGGACAGCTACGAGGCTCAGCTTCGCAAGCTCGGCGTTAAGAGCGACAAGTCATACACCTGCACCTGCTACCTTGACGAGGTAGGCAACGTACCCAAAAAGGGCGACGTTCTCTCATGGGCAGAGTCTTCGGCTGTTGTTTATGCAAACTCCGTTCTCGGCGCACGCTGCAACAGAAACTCCGGCATAATCGAGCTTTTCGGCCTTATCTTCGGCAAGGTTCCCGAGTTTGACCTCCTCACAGACGAGGGCAGAAAAGCTAAGTGGATTATTGAAGTTAAAACAAGCAAAAAGCCCGAGGCTCAGATTCTCGGTTCCGCTATCGGCATGAAGGTTATGGAGGATGTTCCCTATATCAAGGGTCTTGATAAATTCCTCGGCACAGAGCTCACCGACAGCGTTAAATCATATCTTAAAGATATGGGTGCAGCAACCGCTTCAAACGGTGCGGTAGGATTGTATCACGTGGAAGGAATCACACCGGAGGCGGTGCAGCAAAAGAGAGGCCTTTTGAAAGAGAATCCGAAGGTCTATGTGATCGACGATGAGGAGCTTAAGCGTGTCTATGACAGCTATCCGGTGATCTGGAAAAAGAAAGATGCCAGGCCGAAGCTGTGTTTTATGGGCTGTCCGCATATGAGCCTGAATCAATTGATCAGCTGGACCGAAAAGGTAGAGCAGGCTTTGAAAAAAACAGGAAATGAGAAGGTAACGATCCCTACAGTATTTACTGCCGCTCCGGCTGTGCTGAAAAGGTTTGGGGAGACGCCCTACGCGTCAAGGCTTAAGAAGAGCGGTGTGATCGTCTCTTATATCTGTCCTTTAATGTATATGAATAATCCGTTAAGTACGAGCATGCCGGTTATCACATCCAGTAATAAGCTGCGGACATATACAAGTGCCAGATATTATACAGATGATGAGATTCTGGAACA
>SFGV01000046.1 GCA_004557545.1 Succinatimonas hippei | reverse complement strand
TTTTAAGCGAGAATGACAACCAGAAGCTTCAGGATTTGTATGATGGCAAGGACATCACAATCACTGTAAACGACTCGATGAACTATGACTCTCTGAGCCAGCATAACGTCAATGACATGTGGTCACTGCTCCTGCATACCGGCTACCTGACCGCGGTTGAGAACCCTGACGGTAACGACTACAAAGTTAAAATTCCAAACCTTGAGATCAAAAAATGTTTTGACGAGAGCATTCAGGCAAGCTTCATGGACGCCCTGACTGCGGACAACAGGAATTATGACATCCTCAAGGCTCTTTCAGACGGGGATAACCTTAAAGCACAGGAGCTTATAGGCAGTTTGCTTGTGCCATACATATCGCTGAGGGTCTACGCAAACAAAAGCAGACCTGAAAACTTTTATGAAGGTTTTATGACTGTCATTCTCGCTAGTCTCGATGGAATTATCACAGATTTTCAGGTCGAGCAGGAAGCGGGAGATGGTTACGCTGACCTAAAGTTCAGCTATGACAATTATATGAGCGGCATGGTAATTGAACTTAAGGTATCAAAAGATCCAAATCACATGGATCTTGAGGCCAATAAGGCCATTGAGCAGATTGAAAGGAAGGGATACGCCAGCTCCTTTATTACACGTCCCAACGTTTACAAGGCCTCCGCGGTCGCGATCGTGTTCTCCGGCAAGAGCTGTTTTGTGAGGAACAAAAGGCTGAAATAAGGAAGTAAGCTTTAGCAGGATCTGAACCGGTATGGGGTTTCTTAACGGATCTTTCCAATATTTCCATAAGCATTGCTTCAAGTACCGGAGAGCGGTGTTTTTACTCGGAAATTCTCATTGAGCAATAAACTATTTCAGAGCGGCGTGATGAATGAAGTCATAGGTCAAAGCATATCTGCTTTTGCATTTGGTTTTTTCTTGTCTATCCTGGCATCTTTTGGATAAAGGATAGATTTGGAAATAAAAAGATCCACTTAAAAAAAGATCCATTGCTGCTATCCTGGAGAGGATAGCAGAATGAGGTAAAAATGGACGACACGCTTTCAGACGCTCTGGTTTCGGAGATAAAAAGACAGCTTGAATACTCGTTTTTAAATGACAACTCGCTTGCCAGTGCGCCTGAGAGCGCTCCCTGTATCCTGACCAACATAGATGAGAAAAATATAAAGGTCGTGACAGCCATTGAAAAAGAGCTAGAAAACTGCAATGGCTATGATTTCAGTGTAGCCTTTGTCAACTGGCCTGGGATTCATCTTTTGTTAGGGGTATTAAAGGATCTTGACGCAAGCGGGGTCAAAGGAAGACTACTGACATCTGATTACCTTACGTTTACAGAACCAAGAGCCTTTGAGTCACTCATGTATCTGAAAAATCTTCAGATCCGCATGTATCGCTGTAAGAATGCGGGATTCCACACCAAAGGATATCTGTTCTCGAAATCAGATCACACATCGCATCTGATAATTGGTAGCTCCAATCTTACAAATAATGCGCTGTGCGTAAATCAGGAATGGAATGTGAGATTGGTTTGTTCTGAACATGGTGCGTTGACCAAAATGGTCCGCAGGTATTTTGAAAACCTCTGGAACCAGGGACAGGATATAAAAGAGGCGCTGAAGGATTATGCCGCGCTATATGAAGAGGCCAGAAAGAAGCGCGAAAAGCTGTTCCCAAAAAATACCGCGCGTGCAGAGGATAAAATCAAACCAAACAGCATGCAGCGCAGGTTTATCGAGAACCTGAAAAACCTGATAGAAAGAGGTGAGAAACGCGCTCTTTTGATCTCCGCCACCGGAACCGGAAAGACCTACGCGGCCGCGCTTGCCATGAGAGAGCTTAACGCAAGAAGCGTGCTCTTTTTAGTCCACCGCGAGCAGATAGCCAGAAAGTCACTTGAAAGTTTTAAAAGGGTATTTGAAGGCAAGGTGACCTGCGGACTCTTAAGCGGAAGCAGCAGGGAGACTGACGCTGACTTTGTTTTTGGGACCGTGCAGAGTGTCTCAAAGGAAAATGTGCTCAAAGGGTTTGAGCCTGACCGCTTTGAGTTTGTGATCATCGATGAGGCCCACCACAGCGAGGCCGCGTCCTATAAAGAGATAATTTCCTGGTTCACCCCGAAAATGCTTCTGGGAATGACCGCCACCCCTGAGAGAACCAGAAATTCCAAGGATACCGAGGACATCTTCACGCTCTTTGACCACAATATTGCCCTTGAGATAAGGCTTCAGGACGCGTTAGAAAGCGATGAGCTTGAAAAACCTCTTATCTGTCCTTTTCACTATTTTGGGGTAAGCGATATCAGTGTTAACGGGCAGAGCCTTGATGAGGAAACGGACTTTTCATATCTGGTGTCCGATGAGCGGGTCAGACATATTATCGAGACAGCCGAATACTACAAATACAGCGGAAAAAAAGTCCACGGCCTGATCTTCTGCAGGAGTATAAAAGAGGCGAAGGAGCTGTCTTTAAAGCTAAACGACCATGGTTATCGCACTCTGGCGCTCTCAGGGGCTGACTCACAGCAGGAGCGTGAGAGAGCGGTAGAGCGGCTTGAGGCTGATGACGGGGATTACCTTGATTACATACTCTCGCAGGAGATCTTCAACGAGGGTATCGACATACCATGCGTAAATCAGGTGATCCTGTTGCGCCCCACCGAGTCTCCGATAGTTTTCGTCCAGCAGCTGGGCCGCGGACTCCGGCGTTATCAGGGAAAGGAGTTTACGGTCATCATCGACTTCATCGCCAATTACCGTAACAACTTTATGGTTCCCCTGGCGCTGTCAGGTGACAAATCCTGGTCAAAGGACAATTACCGGCGCTATGTCGCGGAAGGATCCAGGGTTATCAAAGGATTTTCCACCATCCATTTTGACGCGATCTCAAAAAAACGCATCTACGAGTCGATAGATACCACCAATTTCAGCCAGATCTCCAATATCAAGAAGAACTATCAGGATTTAAAGGAGCGTCTTGGGCATATCCCGAGTATCTTTGAGTATGACCAGTCATCGGGGATGGATATCCTAAGGCTCTTTGACAACCGCCAACTTCGCTGCTACCACACCTTCCTTAAAAAATACGAGCCTGAGTACAAGGACGCGCAAAGCCTCAATTCAAAAGAAGAGCTTGTGGAGCAGTTCATCTCATGCCGCTTTGTCTCAGGCAAAAGACCGCATGAGCTTTTGATGCTGAGAGGAATGCTTGATAACAGTGATGATCTTATAGCCTACACAAAAGAGGCGCTTTTACGCGAGTACTCAATTGAGAGCGAACGCGTTGATGAGACCAATCTTTTTAACATCATGTCCGGAACATTCGAGCAGGGCGTAAATCTCTTTAACGAGTGTGTACTGGTAAAAAGATCAGAAAAGGGAACCATGATGAGATCTGACATGATGAGCGCCATGCTTAAAAACCCCGTGTTCCACGGTCAGGTAGCAGATCTGGTGAGCCTGGGACTTTCACGCTATGAGCGCGATTATAAGGATCGTTACACAGGGAGCATGCTCACCATCGGTCGCGGGTATAGCTACCGTGATGTCGCCAGGCTCTTAAACTGGGATGTATCGCCGGTGCCCCAGAACATCAGCGGCTACAAATACGATGAGAAGACCAAATCCTTCCCGATCTTTATCAATTACGTGAAAGGAACGAATGTTAACGCCGCGGTCAGGTATGAGGATCGTTTCATTTCGCCAGGCGAGCTAATCACCATGTCAAAAAACAGCCGGACTACCAGCTCCTCTGATGTGACCAAGATGATCCACGCCAAAGAACTTGGAATACGCGTCGGGCTTTTTATGCGCAAGAACACCAAACAGCAGGACGAGGGCAAGGAGTTTTACTTTTTAGGCGACATGGAGCTTGAGAAGGCTGAGAACAAGCTCAAGGCAGACGGCAGCACCAAGATAGTCGAGCTTAAGTGGAAGCTTAAAAACGAGGTTGAGCACTCGCTTTATGACTATATGACGACCTCTGATTAGAATAAAAAAGCCGGGGTCAAAAGCCCCGGCTCTTTTTTTAAAGGGTTGTCAGAAAATATCCTCAGAGCCGGTTCCGGTGTCAGAGCTGTTGCCCTTATCCGTAGCCTTGTCAGAGGGCGCTGCGCCTGAGCTCTGCTTATTCTGATCCCCGCCTTGCGCTGATGGCGCTGCGCCATCAGGATTGTTGTCAGACGTGGCGGTATTGCCATCGTTCACTGTGCCGTCATCGCCATCTGATACCAGACCATCGTCAACCGAGCCCTCGGAAATCGCGGATGAGCCTTTAAGGCAGATATCGGTTATATCCTGATTGGTGCACTGAATAACGTCCAGCGGCCTGGGCATCGGGGTCTCTGGCACTCCCTCCTCGGCGCGCTTGAAGAATTCGGCCCATACAGGAAGCGCGGAGTACGCGCCGCCCTCAGGTCCCTGAGAGGCGGAATAGCCCAGATCACGATCGGTGTCAAAGCCCATCCATGAGGTCGCCACCAGATTGGTGTTAAATCCCGAGAACCAGGCGTCATGGACATCATTGGTTGTTCCGGTCTTGCCATGCAGATCATTACGCCCGGTTATGGCTTTGGCTCTGCCGCCGGTGCCCCAGTAAGGTCCGGTAACTCCATCACCGCCATATATAACCGAGCGCATCATGTCAGAGACTATATAGGCGTTGCCATGGGAGAGCACCTGCTCGGGCAGGTTTGGATCCTCAGGAATATTGTCGTCATAGGCAAGATCAATGCTGTTCACAACCCTGTCGGGGGCAGTGGGATCAGCCTTTTTTACCTTGGCCTCGTATATGGTTTTGCCATCCTTCACGACCTTTGTGATGAGGTAAGGGGTTATCTTGTAGCCGCCGTTGGCAAAGGTCGCGTAGCCGGTGACAAGGTCAAGCGGAGTGACCTCCACCGTGCCCAGGGCCATAGATTCGACCTGCTGGGATTTTGGAATATCAAAGCCGAATTTGCTGATATGGGTTACGGCGTTGTGTACGCCAACCTGTCTTATAAGACGCACAGAGATCATGTTCTTGGAGCGGGCAAGCCCCTCGCGCAATGTCATGATGCCGTCATAGCGGTTAGGCGTGTTCTTGGGCTCCCACCAGGTGCGTGAGCCGGGGTCCCAGGTTCTTATGGGCTCATCCATAAAAAGCGAGTTTATAGAGATCCCTTTGGCCACCGCAGAGGAGTACAAAAACGGCTTGAAGTTTGAGCCTACCTGACGCTTTGCCTGAGTGGTGCGGTCAAATTTGCTCTTGTCAAAGTCAAAGCCGCCGACCAGAGCCTCGATCCCGCCGTCGTAGGGATTTAAGGCCACCAGAGCCGACTCAACCTCGGGAAGCTGGGTGAGTACGGTATCCCCCGACTCTGAGGTGTAGGTGTAGATAATGTCACCCTTCTTCATGATGTCAGAGGGCTTGCGCGGCGCTGGCCCCTGCGAGCGGTCTGATTTGAAGGCTGAGGCCCACTTCATGTTGTCCCATAAAATTGAGGAGGTTTTTCCTCCTGAAAAAGCCACCTGGGCGGTCTTTGACCTGTCGTCAATCGCGGTGACTATGGCCGGGAAGATGTAGTGGTAATGATCAAAGTCGCGCAGTACCTGATCACGCCCGTCCGGAGTGTCCTTAAAGTCCTTGATCCCGTTTACGTTCCCGGCAGGTCCGCGGTAACCATGACGGTGATCATAGGCGGTTACGCCCTTGAATACCGCGTAATGGGCAGCCTCGGCGCGCTGCGAGTTGACCGTGGTGTAAACCTTAAGACCATCGGTATAGGCCTGATCTCCAAAGGCTGCGAGCACGAACTGGCGGGCGTTTTCGGCGACATATGGAGCGTAGGCCTCAAGCCTCGCGCCGTGCTTTACGGCCTTGTAGGGCTCGGCGTTGGCCGCGTCTGCCTCCTCTTTGGTTATATAACCCTGATCGACCATGCGTGAGAGCACTACCGCGCGGCGGTCACGTGAGCGTTCGGGGTTTGAGATCGGGTTTAGATTTGATGGAGCTTTAGGAAGCCCGGCGATGGTCGCCATCTCGCCCAGGGTCAGATCCTTTAGATCCTTGCCGTAATAAACCTGAGCCGCCGCCGCGACGCCATAGGCGTTGTGGCCCAGGGCTATTTTGTTGAGATAGAGCTCTAAAATCTCGTCTTTACTTAAGATCTGCTCAATACGCAGTGAGATGAACATCTCCTTTAGTTTGCGCTTGATGGTCTTCTCGCGGGTTAAAAAGAAGTTTCTGGCTACCTGCTGGGTGATGGTGGAGGCGCCCTGGGTGGCGTTGCCGGAGTTTCCGACCGCGACGGCGATCGCGCGCATGATGCCGATGGGATCGATACCCGAGTGCTCGTAAAAGCGGCTGTCTTCGATCGCAAGAAAAGCCTCGCGCAGCTTAAGGGGAATCGCCTCAAGCGGCACCGGGATCCTCTTTGCCTCGCCAAACTCGCCTATGAGCTTGCCATCTGAGGTGAAGATCTGCATCGGGGTTTCAAAGGTTACGGTTTTAAGCTCATGGACATCCGGAAGATCGCCTAAGACTTTGTAATAAAAACCGGCGGCTGCGGCCGAGGATACGGCGCCCATAAAAAGACCGGCCCAAAACAGTGAACCCAGCAGTTTTCTCAAAATGCACATCCATCGCGGAAGATTGCCGCGCCGAGCATGGCGGAACCTTGTGGCGCAAACGCTCCGCAGGAGAAGATACCGCCTGATAATGATATTATGAAAAACCGGCAGCGTAACGCGTTCGCGTTAGCGCCGCAACCGGCTCATTTTAGCATTTCAAAAGCGCTGATCCTCAGGGGGGTAAAACATGTCCGAGCGCTCATTCAGGGTGTACCTGATAGGTCCCATGGGAGCAGGCAAGACCAGTGTGGGCAGAAGCCTCGCGCTGGTGCTTCAGAAGCCTTTTATCGATCTTGACGAGCGCATAGTCATGAAGAGCGGTATGTCCATACCCGAGATCTTCAAAAAAGAAGGCGAGGCGGGCTTTCGAACCCGTGAAACCGCGGCGCTTGAGGACTCATTAAATTTTGAGGCGGTCATAGCGACCGGCGGCGGGGTGGTGGTAACCCCGAAAAATCTTGGAATACTAAAAGAGGGCGGGGTAGTCGTTTATCTGAGAGCTGATGTCGACACCCAGTACCAGAGGACGCTTCATGATCTGAACCGCCCCATGATCGCCACTGATGATCCTCTGGCAAGGCTCAAAAGCATTTTCAAATACCGCGATCCACTGTACAGGAGTGTGGCGGATCTAATCATCGACAGCGGTAAGATGAGCGTCAGAGAATGTGTCTCAGAGCTCAAAAAGAAACTGACTGAATTTGTCTGAATCCGGGGGAATATCTTGACAGAACGCGTAATTAAGGTAGGTCTGGGTGACCGTTCCTACCCGATTGTTATCGGAAATGATCCTGAACTTGGAGATATCGCGGCAAAGGCGTTGCCGGGCCGGACCGATCTTATGATCGTGACCAATGAGACGGTAGGACCCTTGTATCTTGAAAAGACTGAGGAGATCTTAAAAAAGGCGGGCTTTAATGTCCGTTCATGCGTGCTCAAAGACGGTGAGAAGTACAAGACTGTTGATTCGTGGATGCAGATTTTAACCTCGCTTCTTGAGGCTGACTATGGCCGTGACTGCGCGCTTGCCGCCCTGGGCGGAGGAGTTGTGGGAGATATGGCCGGTTTCGCGGCTGCCTGTTATCAGCGCGGCGTGCCTTATATTCAGCTTCCGACAACGCTTTTGGCGATGGTCGACTCATCGGTAGGAGGCAAAACCGCCATCAACCATCCGCTTGGAAAGAATATGATCGGGGCTTTTCATCAGCCTCGCGCGGTGATAGCTAATCTCAGCACCTTAAAGACTCTGCCAGAGCGCGAGATCGCGGCGGGAATGGGCGAGATCATAAAGACCGCAGCCATCTGCGATACAGAGTTTTTTGAGTATCTTGAGAAGAACGCGCAAAAGGTGTTTTCACACGATCCAAAGGTGCTCTCACATATTGTCGGAAGATGCTGTGAGGTAAAGGCTGATGTGGTATCGCGTGATGAGCGCGAGGGCGGGATCAGAGCCATACTGAATTTTGGTCATACCTTCGGACACGCCATTGAGGCGTTTTTGGGCTTCGGCACATGGCTTCACGGCGAGGGCGTTGGGCTTGGCATGGTAATAGCAGGATCTCTTTCACAGCGGCGCGGTTATATAACCCATGATGAGTTTGAAAGGCTTAAAAAGCTGGTAGCGCTCTGTCATCTTCCCCATGAGATCCCTGAGAGCATGAACGCCGATGATTTCATAAGACTGATGCGCCATGACAAGAAGGTGCGCCATGGCACCATACGATACGTGCTTTTAAAACGCTTTGGTGAGGCCGCGGTTTACTCGGATGTATCAGATGATGAGGTCAGGTCGCTTATAACCTCAATGAAGGACGCGCAACGTGGCTGACAAAACACCTCTCATCTCCGATTTCAAGGCAGGCTTTGTCGACAGTATAGTCAGAGCCCTTGATGCGGATGGAAAGTTCGTGCTGCTATCAGGTGACAGCGGCAGCGGGCGAACCACCATCTGTGAGCAGGTTTCATCGGCGATGGAGCCTAAGTATCAGACTATCTTCCTGCCATGCGTAAAAGATCAGGATCCAAAGCAGCTACGCGAGCTTTTTTTGCAGCAGCTGCTGCCGGGGAGCAAATGGGATCTATCCTTAAATCTGCCGGACAGCCTGCTCAAGGCGGTTATACCTGGCAGACGCAAGATCCTGATTATAGCCGAGGATATCGACAAAGCGGTTTCAGGTTTCTTTTCAGAACTTGAGACTCTGTACACTCAGGTTTCGGGATCAGGCAGATTCGCTTTTATGGCAAGCTGTCATCCGCTGTGGGCCGCTCAGGCTTTGCGCTCGACGCGTGTCTCCGCCATGGAGGAGTTCCCGGTTCCGCTGCTGACCAAAGGACAGAGTCTTGAGCTTGCCCGTCACCTCTATGCCCAGGCGGGACTCTCTGATGTTTTCAGCGCTGTTTTGCCAACACTTAGTGTTGTGCTTGAGCGCTGCAAGGGTAATATAGGAGCAGTGATCAGACAAACGGAGAACCTTATGGCAGATCCAAAGAACACTTCGGGTGTTATAAACACCCCGGGCGATGACAGCGGCTCAAAGCGCCGCAGACATGGCGCCGGAATCTTTATTACGGTCATCTGCGTGATCATAGTGATCGCGTGCATGGTTCCGCTGTTTATGGGAACTGATTTCCTCTCAGGGATTTTCGGTGGCAAGGGCGCGACGCAGACTGAGGAAGTCACCGCTACGCAAAATACCCAAAACGGCAATAACTCCGCCACGCAGAATACAAAGGAAGAAGCAGGCCATGGGCAGCAGAACGCTGAGGCTGACGTGCAGAGCAATCCTCTCCGCACCTCAAAGCCCGCGGTACAGGATCTCAAGGTCGACAATTCCGCGCCCAAAGGAACCGCCGATGAGGCCAAACAGGATGACGGTGCCCTGCTTCCGGATGTGGGCGATGGAATTGAGGTCAAATCGCCTGATGAGACCACCAAAAATTCAGTGACACTACGTGGCGACACGCTCGAGAAGATCGAGAACAGTGAGGCCGGGTCAGGAAAAGACCCGGGCTTACCCCGACGGGGAGTGGAAGGATCTGAAGTAAATAAGGCGGCGCCTGAAACCAAAGCTCAGGACGTACAAAAGTCTGATGACGGCACGCTTGCGCGCGGTGACAACTCACTGCGCTCAAAGGAGATAGCAGATGAGAACGCCCAGCTTCAGAAGGAGGCTGAGGAAAAGCAGCAGGCTGAGCTTAAGTACGCTCAGGAGCACAAGGCCGAGGCTGAGGCCGCGCTTGCTCAACAGGCCAAGGCCAAGGAAATAGCGGACAAAGCCGCGGCCGCGCTTGATGACAGCAAACCCGGGAGCACCGCTAAGAAAACCACCGGCAAACGCCGCCAGGGCGCATCACGCCGTAGCTATGCCGGCAATTACCGATTTGGCGGCGGCGTGCCCGGCGCCAGCGCCGAACTTGATGGCAAGGATCCCAACCACTACAGCCTGCAGGTTATCGCAGGTCGCAGCCGCGACAGAGTGGTTCAGGCCTCAGCGGCTGTTTCCGAGCGTTACTGGATCTATGAAACCACACGCGAGGGTGCCCCGTGGTATGTCCTGGTATCGGGTGATTACGCGACAAGCGCCGACGCGCTGCGCGCCGCACGCCGTCTCCCTCCGGCACTGAGGGCCAACCGTCCCTTTGCCAAGACCTTTGACCGTATACAGACAGAGAAAAGGCTGTCATCAAATGGAAGATAAGAGATTTCTCATTGCAGGTTCGATTTTATCGGCTGATCTTTTAAGACTTGGTGATGACGTGCAGGACGCGCTTGAGGCGGGTTCCGACGTCATTCATTTTGACGTTATGGATTACCATTTCGTGCCAAACCTCACCTTCGGGCCGATGTTCCTAAAGCAGCTGCGCAAGCGCTTTCCTGAGGCGGTGTTTGACGTGCATCTTATGGTCTCACCGGTTACCGACGCGATTGTGGACGCGTTCGCTGACGCCGGCGCATCGTGGATCTCATTTCATCCGGAGGCCTGTGTTCATACCCAGAGAATGCTCGCGCACATAAAACAGCGCAATTTAAAGGCGGGACTTGCGTTAAACCCTTCAACTCCCCCGCAGATGCTTTCATATCTCTGGGATACCTTGGACTTTGTGCTCGTTATGACGGTAAACCCCGGGTATGGCGGGCAGAAGCTTATTCCCTCATGCGTGCGCAAGGTTGAGGAAATAAGAAGAATGGCGGTAAAGGAAACTGCGGGTCAGGTGCTTATTGAAGTCGATGGCGGTGTATGCGCGGAGAATATACGCGAAATAGCCGACGCCGGCGCCAGAGTGTTCGTGGTTGGCTCGGCTTTCTTTGGCAAAAAAGATCGCAAGGCCGCCATGAAAGGCTTTGAGGAAGCTCTGAGATCATGACGAAAAAATGTCCCAGGGCTCTGATCTTTGATCTTGACGGAACGCTCGCCGATACCCTGCCACAGCTTGCCAAAGCCGCCCGCGCGGCCTGTGAGGCGTGCGGGATTACCCCTCCTGACTATGACACCGCCAGAAGCTATGTGGGAAACGGGGTATGGATGCTGCTTGAGCGCTGTATTCTGGGAAGACGTGACATAACTCAGGGAACGGCCGACAGGGATCTGCTTGTGAAAACCCGCAGGGCTTTCAATCAGGCTTATATGAAAGGGCTCTCCTCTGATTACACCATTTTCCCGGGAGTAAAAGAGGGGCTTGAGACCTTTCATAAGGCCGGGATCAGGCTTGGGGTATGCACCAACAAGCCCCAGATGTTCGCGATCCCGCTTTTGAAGTGTATGGGACTCTCACCGCTTTTTGATTTCATTCTGGGCGGAGAGGTTTTAAAAAGGCGCAAGCCTGATCCTTCTCCCGTGCTATATACCTGCGGGAGACTCGGGGTATGGCCTGATGAGGCCATGATGGTCGGGGATAGCGAGAATGATGTTTTAGGCGGCAGCAACGCCGGGCTTACCTCGGTTTTCATGACCTATGGTTATTACACCGGGAAAAAAGAAGACATATCGCCTGATCTGTCATTTGACAGCTTTGGCGATTTCACATCATACGTTATGGGCACTGGCGCTCAGGACTAATAGCGCGCTCACCTTTGATGCAGTCCTGCCTTAAAGCCCGGCGGGATCAGCCCAATGTCCATACGCGCCATCGTTGTTGTATGATCCTGATGTTCAGATTGCTCGTGTTTGTAGAAAACACGGCTCTTAAGGCTTTTTCTCTTTAAAAGATATGTCAAAAAAAATAATTTTCAGCGGTATTCAGCCTTCGGGCGAGCTTTCTATCGGCAACTATATCGGTTCGCTCCGTAACTGGGTAAAGCTTCAGGATGAATATGACTGCGTTTACTGCGTGGTCAATGAGCACGCCATAACCGTAAGACAGGATCCCAAGGAGCTTGCCAAGCGTTCTCTTGACGTCTTGTCCATATTTATCGCCGCGGGTATCGATCCCAAACGCTGCGTGCTGTTCCTGCAGTCGCATGTTCCGGCTCACTGCCAGCTTTCATGGGTTTTAAACTGCTACACCCAGTTTGGCGAGCTCTCGCGCATGACCCAGTTCAAGGACAAGTCCAAGCGCTACGGCTCAGGCAACGTATCGGCAGGTCTGTATGACTATCCGGTGCTTATGGCCGCAGACATTCTGCTTTATCAGGCAAACCTCGTTCCGGTTGGCGATGATCAGCGCCAGCATATCGAGATAACCCGCGATATCGCCGAGCGCTTCAACTCGCTCTACGGCACCACCTTCACTCTTCCTGAGGGGTATTTCCCCAAGGCCGGCGCCCGCGTGATGAGTCTTCAGGATCCTTCAAAGAAAATGTCAAAGTCAGATGACAACCCCAACAATGTCATAAGACTGCTTGAAGATCCCGCCTCCATCATCAAGAAATTAAAGCGCGCGGTAACCGATTCTGACAATCCTCCGGTCATTGCCTATGACTGGGACAAGAAACCCGGGGTCTCAAACCTGCTCGAACTTATGTCAGCTTCAACCGGCAGGAGCGTTGAGGATCTGGTCGATCATTTCAAAGGTCAGATGTACGGCACCTTCAAGAGCGAGGTAGGTGACGCGGTGGTCGCCATGGTAGAGCCTATTCAGAAGCGCTACAAGGAGATCCGTGCCGATGAGGGATACCTAAAGGAGATCCTAAAGCACGGAGCTCAGAAGGCCTCAGAGCGCGCCCAGAAGACCCTTGATGATGTCTACCGGAAGATAGGCTTCGTCCTGCCATAAAATAAACATTGAAAAAAAGGCAGTGTGAGTTTTCATCGCACTGCCTTTTTTATGAATGCTCAGTCGCGGTCAAATTCAAGCGGCATGCCGTGCAGATCATCGTCGACAAGCGTGCCGTCCTGTACCGCCACTTTGCCGTTTACTATGGTGTGAACTACCGAGCAGGGGAAGGTGTGTCCGATGAAGGGGCTCCACTTGCAGGGTGAGGCGATATCGGAAAACGTTACAGTGTGAGGGGCTGAAGGATCGACTATCGCGATGTCGGCGTACATGCCTTCATCAAGGACCCCGCGTCCCTTTATCCGGTAACGATCGGCAACATTGGCGCTTGCCGCCCTGATGGCATTTTCAAGCGAGATCTCACCGCGGCGCGCGAGCTCAAGCAAAGAGAGTAAGGCGTACTGGACACTGGTGCAGCCAGAGGCACAGTGCATATAGTCACCCTGTTTGGCGGAGAGCTCATGAGGCGCGTGATCAGTACCGACGGTGGTAAGTATTCCATCATCCACGGCTTTTGAAATGGCAAGCCGGTCCTGCTCGGTTTTTACCGCCGGGTTGCATTTTAAAAGTCCGCCCAGATTCTGATAGTCCCCGTCCGAGAACATCAGATGCGGGATGGCGGCCTCACCTGAGATCTGGCGGTTTCTCGCGTTGCCAAATACATAAGGCCGCAGCATCTCAACCTCATCTTTTGTGGAGACATGCAGAATATGCAGCCTGGCCCCGGTGCCCAGCGCAAGCTCAATTGCAAGCTGGGTTGATCGTATGCAGCAGTCGCGGTTTCTTATGACAGGGTGAACGTAAAAAGGGATCTTGTCACCGTAATTCTGTCTGGCCGTTTTCAGGTTCTCATCTATGATCGGTGTGTACTCGCAGTGAGTGGCTATCAGGGTTCTGGCGTTCGCGAAAACATTGATAAGCGCTTTTTCGTCATCAAGCAGCAGATTGCCCGTGGTGGCGCCCATGTAGATCTTGATGGCGGCGTAGCGCGAAGGATCAGCGCGTTTTAGCTCCTCAAGATTGTCAGAGGTGGCTCCAAGATAGAAAGCGTAATTGGCGGCGCTGTCGGACGCGGCCTTTTCAAGCTTTTTATCAAGCGCCTCAACGCTCACCGTGGGAGGGTTGGTGTTGGGCATGTCCATAAATGAGGTGGTGCCGCCCAAAAGCGCGGCGCGGGATTCAGAGCGGATGGTCGCCTTCTGCGGCATTCCCGGATCTCTAAAATGCACATGCTCGTCTATTAGCCCCGGAAGCGCCAGCATACCGTGGCAGTCTATAACCGCGGTATCAGATGACGCCGCTATTTCTCCGCCAAGCTTTGAAATGTACGGTCCGTCCGTGAGCAGATCGCCTTGTATAATACGATCCCTGCAGAAGATGTTCGCATTTTTTAAAAGCAGTTTCTTCATGTAAACCTCAATTCAACTCTACAGGTTCATGATAAAAGGGTCAGGCACGTTATGGATGAAAACAGGGATTTATTCGCACCTAGCTTCACGCTCAAAGATCTGAAAATAGAAAACAAGCGCAGGGTCTATCAGGGCTTCTTCGCTATGGATCTCTATACCATGACCTATCCGCGCTTTGATGGAGGCTACAACACGTCCTTAAAGCGCGAGATCTTCGAGCGCGGCCATAACGCTGTAGCGGTGCTCCCGTATGATCCGAAAACCGACCGGGTGCAGCTTATCGAGCAATTCCGCCCGGGGGCGTTATCTGACCGGGATTCACCCTGGCTTATCGAGGTCATAGCGGGCATGATTGACGGCGATGAGAGCCCTGAGCAGACCGTGGTTCGCGAGGCGCGCGAGGAAACCGGGCTTGATATTGACCCGAAGTATCTGCGCATGATAGCCGATCAGTTCCCCTCCCCGGGCGGATGCTCCGAGCGTACGGTACTTTATGTTGGCAGGGCGGATCTTTCACATATCAGAACTCATGGCGGGCTTGAAAGCGAGAGCGAGGATATAAGGGTGTTTACCGTCCCGGCAGAGGAAGCGTTCGCGCAGTGTGACAACGGCAGGATCCACAACGCGGCGGCTCTGATAACCCTTATGTATCTGCGTATCCATCATGATGAAATAAGAGAAAGCTTCCTTAAGGCATGAGGATCCGCGCAATTAGTGCACTATATTGCCTATACCTTAAAAATCACCGCTCAGCCCCGCTCTGACGCCTTATGCGTTACATTCAAAGCCGGGGCTTTTTATCCGTTCCCGCGTAAATAACGTGTAACATCCGTAAACGCTTGCCATGGCTTGATTCACGACATATTTATGAACCTTTATCGTGCACAAGCGCAAACGTTTTTTCAAAAAGCGCGCAGGGGATCAAAAAATCAAAACTGTATCTCTTGCCGTTAGGGAAGCTATTCTGAGGTTGTCCTGATACGGCATTTCTTTGTTTCTCCATAAATTAATTCTTTATTGACTGGCTTTTATGGTCTGAATATCTGCTATAATCATATTACCTAATAGGTATTCTATAGAAGGCGCCAGAATTGATAGAGAAACCCGCGTATGTGAAGGACTTTCCCAAACCCTCCAAGACCGAGATCAAGCATATTGGCAAAGGATGGTATCTGTACGAGTGCTCAAGCAAGTATGATCCCAAGGTAAAGCGCAGCCGGAAAATCTCAGGAAAATGCCTTGGACTCATAACGCCAAACGGACTTATTAAGACCACCCGCAGGCTTTGTAAGGTATCGCCGTGGAGTTCAGCCTCTTTTACCGTTGATGATGTGCTTCATGTGGGAGGCCCGGTATTTTTCTTTGAGCGTACGTCATCGCTTCGCGAGCGGCTTTGCCGTCATTTCCCGGATTTATGGAAGCTTATATATGTGTCGGCATTATTGCGTCTTGAATACGAGCCGGTGTTCAAGCGTCTGCCTATGCACTACGAGTCAAGCTTTCTTGCCTGTATGTTTCCTGATTTATCTTTCGGCCCCGCGGAAAGATCTGCGCTCCTGCAGGAGCTTGGAAAGCACCGTCAGGCGATGTGTGAATTCATGAAAGAGGACTTGTCTGACAAAAATGTCTTTATTCTCTTTGACGGGCACCGTCTAATCTCATCATCCCAAAGCATGGAATACGCCGAGCTCGGGTATGACAGCAAGCGCCGTTTCATGCCTCAGATCAATCTGATGTATGTGTTCAGTCTTGATAGTGAAAACGGCTCTCCGGTGTACTACAAACAATTTGTCGGAAGCACCCCTGATGTGTCTGCATTCTCAGACATTCTTAAAGAAAGCGGAATTGCCCATAACACCTGTACCATTGTCGCGGACAAAGGCTTTGCTTCGGAGAATGATTTCGCTCTGCTTGATGAACGGGAGTTGCAATATATCATCCCAATAAGAAGGGGAAACGAATACACCAAAGCCTTACTACCCATAAACCACACCAGCTTTGAGGAGGTTTTTACCTACAACGGCCGCGCCATACAGGCACACAAAATTGAAGAGAACGGCTTTAACGTGTTTGTCTACTACGACGCGATATTATACGCCAATGAGTTGTCTGACTGTATATACCGCGCGGAGAAAGACAACAACAGCCGTCAAAAACAAATCGAGCTTGAGAACACAAGAAGAAACAGAGGCAAGGGACGTCTTTCTGATGATGAACTTAAGGCTCTTAAACCTAAGAATTTAGTTGAGTTCCGCAATAACAACCCTGAGATGGGCACCGTATCTATTAGAACCAATCAGACAAAGCTCAACAGCTCTCAGGTTTACCGTATTTACAAGCAACGTCAGGCAATTGAGCAGTTTTTTAAAACCTATGGTGATACGCTGGGCTTTGAAGCCTCTTACATGCGCTCTCAGAAAACTCAGGAGGCCTGGCTTTTCCTCAATCATATCTGCGCCATGCTCGGCATGGACTGCATAAATTCAATTGCCGCGGCCGACTGCGATAAGCAAATCTCATTCAACGACCTTAGGGAGGCCTTACGGAAGATCACCGCGTTTAAGATGGATGAAAAGTGGCAGGTTGCCCCCATAAAAAGCAAGGTGATCAGAGTACTTAAAAAACTCAATGTAACCATCAATAACGAAGAGCTCGCCTCCGCTCTGGAGACGTGCTCTAAGCTATGATCGATTACCTAAATTTAAAAGATACAG
>SFGV01000115.1 GCA_004557545.1 Succinatimonas hippei | reverse complement strand
CGGCACGAAGTTGCCGTTTGGTGTCGTAGCGATAAAGGAAAAAGACCTTGAAGCGGTCAAGGAACAGGCGAAAGCCTACACCGCAAACCGAGACGAGATAGGAGAGCTGCGAGAGCGTTCCGCTGCTGTTTCTCGGAGAGAGCAGCGAGCGGATCAGCGAGAGCAGCAGCTCGACCAAAGAGAGCTTGGACTTCAAAACATGGAGCAACAGATAATTGAGAGGTATAATCGTCAGCTCCGTCTTAATCAGCTTTTAGAGAAGTCTGAAAGAGACGGTAAAGCCAAAGATAAGCAAATAGCCGACCTACAAAGCGAGAATATCTCTCTAAGGGGGCAGATTCGCTCTCTGACGGCTCAAGTGGACGAAATCAAGGCAGAACTGTGGGAGAGGATAAATAATCTCACAGACAAGCTCAGGGGGGCTTATACGAGCCTTACAAATATCGTCAAGGCAGTGGGTATGCTGAAATACGACAAAGAGGACGGCTACAAAGTGCCAGACCTTACGAAGAAACAAGAAAAGCTCATAGACGGAATAGCCGAATATGGAGCGAAATGGGCGAAAGAAGATGGTTTTCCAGACATGGCAGAGGACATGGAAAAGCATATCGGTATCAGCAAAGGCATTGCAGACACGATAGAGCCACCTCGCCGTCAAATCTCCCGTGGTTGGGACATGGAACTCTAAATAGCGGTTTTCGGGGTATACTGGCGGAGACGGCGGAACGGAAAACTGAAAGTTTTTTGTTCCGTCGGCGGAGACGGAATAACCCGAAAAAAACAGAAGTCAAGGGCGTTGAGGGGTGGAGATTTGCGTAGCAAATACTACCCCGTCCCTTGACTTCTCTTTAGCGTGGTACGCACTCCCGATAGAGCGTCTATTTGTTCCAGAGGTCGCTCTCCGCGTAGGAGCCTGCGGAGCATAAAAAAAACCCGCCCTGCCAAGTGTCAAATTGACAAGGCGGGCGGATTCTCGTATAATGGCTTTAGTGGCTCGGACGGCAATCCTAACCACGAATACATGAGGGACAAGCTCACATACTCACCGTAGGATAATTATAGCCATAAATAGGCTTGTTGTCAAGGTTAGCGAGATTGTACCCTCCGAAGAAATCGGAGGATTTTTTTTATGGCAAAAAACATCAAGAAGCGAAATTGGGCTTTTGTTCTCTACCCAGAGTCAGCTCCTGCTGATTGGAGAGAACAGCTCCAAAAAACTGGATTGCAATGTGCAATCAGCCCATTGCATGACAAGGACATGAACCCAGACAATACACCAAAGAAGCCACACTATCATGTCATACTGACATATAGTGGACCGACTTCCTACAATGTGGTCAAGGCTCTGACAGACGGCTTTAATCAGCCGATACCGCAAGCTCTGGAACAGGTGCGAGGGTATTACAGATACCTCACGCATAAGGACAATCCAGAGAAAGCTCAGTATGATGAGCGAGAGATTAAGACCATCAACGGCTTTAATATTGCGGACTTCTCGGAGCTGACACGCTCCGAGATCACGCAGATAAAAAAGACCTTGCAGGCACTCATAAGACAGTACGACATAGTGGAGTACGCTCAACTTATGGACTTCTTGCAGGATGAAGAAATGAATGTTGAGTATGAGGTAGCGAGTAACAACACTCTTTTCTTTGACCGCTACATAGGCAGTCGCCGTCACGCTCCGAGAGTACCGAAGTGTGACCCAGAGACTGGCGAAGTGATAGAGAAAAAAGAGAGCTGAAAAGCTCTCTTTTTTTTGCGTTTCCATAGGGGGGTACTACGACACCCCCCTATGGGTGCTTTGTGCTTTGTGACGCTTTTTGGGGTTGTAGGGGCGAAGCCCCTGCCCCTCGGAGAGCCCCGTGTTTTGAAACGTAGTGTCAAAACTCATACGGGGTTACTTTTGACAAAAGTAACAAAACTTTGTATAATGGATAGCATTGAAGGGAGGTGTTCTTATGGGTCGAGTATCAATGCCACAAGGTAAAGGTAGCCAGCTCCATAACAGACGAGAATATGAGAAGATAGGTAAGCCTATCCCAGACAACATTGATGTCTCCAAAAGCTCGGAGAACATCACTCTGGTCGATAAGGATATAAAGCAAGC